>JBBIPE010000004.1:0-50469 GCA_037443005.1 archaeon | reverse complement strand
GATCTTCAGAAGGTTACAGGGTTTTTTTCAAGAGAACCTGCCTTGCGTAAGCTGAAGTCAAATGCAAAGGCTAACTACAAAATGTCAAGAAGTGAGAAAAAAGCACTTAAGAAACAGCAGAAAGAACAACAGAAACAACAGGAGAAACTACTAAAAGAACAGGAGAAACAAAAGAGAGAACAACAGAGACAGCAGAATAAACTACTAAAAGAACAACAGAAAAAGCAGAAAGAACAACAGAAACAACAGGAGAAACTACTAAAAGAACAGGAGAAACAAAAGAAGAAAGAACAGCGGGAAGAACTAAAGAGGAGGAAAAGATTCATAAAGAATTCTGGGAATAAGAGTTCCGGTGACCTATATGATTCGGTTAAAGGGGTGAATTCTGGTGCTCTAGGATCAGTTCCATCAGATGACGAAGCCAGAAAACTCTATGAAAAGAGAATGACCAAGGAGGAAAGAAAGAATTCGGCGAATGAAATAAGAAAACAAATGCTTGATGAACAAAGACAGCTTGCAGAAGCTGCAAGACAGGAACAATTAAGAAGACAAGAGGAACTAAGGATACAGCAAGAAAACCTTAAGAAACAACAGGATGAAGAGAGAAGAAAACAAGAGGAAGTCGCAAAGAATCAAGAGAAACCAAAAAGTAGTATATTCGCTCCAAGAAGCGCGCTGGATAAAAGAATTAAACCGCCTCTTTGGTTTTCCCCGAAAAACCCAGTTGATAAAAATGGAAAGCTAGATACTCAGGTACAGATGGAGATTGAAATTAATGGGCTAACTCACAGAAGAGAGCAATTAATGGCAGATATAAACTCAGGAAGATTATCCGATAAGGAGCTAAAAAACGCCAGAAATGAAATAGCAAGAATAGATTATAGGCTAAGCAAATATGGCGGAGAGATACACAGGTAGATATCTTATAAATAACATTTATTTAATTGGTATATGATTTAGTTTTAGTAGGTTTTATGGTCAGTAAATCTGATACTATAAATAATATATTAAACTTGTACAAAAAAGGTAAAAGCCTTAATGAAATCTCTAGGAAATTAGGCCTACCAAAAACAACGATTTATTATCATACCAGAAAGACATTTGGGAGATACTATAAAGAACCCTATTTTAATTCTAAATTAGAAGCCGAATTAGGTGAATTTGTAGGAGCATTTGTTGGGGATGGTAATTTTTATCATACATATAACGGCGACTATCAAATACGTTTTTTCTTAGGGCCTGGAGAAAGAGGGTATGCCAATAGATTGTCAAGAATAATTTATAAACTATTTAAGAAGAATTCGTCGATTTGGTATTATCATTCTCATCATCTCTTTAGGTTAACTGTATATGGTAAGCATATATATAAAATTTTGGAAGATGAACTTTATTTTACACATGATAAATCATTTACTGTCAGATTAAGAAAAGATTTGTCTTATTATAGCGATAAATTTCTAAGATATTTTGTCGGTGGTTTGATTTCAACAGATGGCACAGTTAGCGAAAGGAGAGTTCTTTTTTACACCATATCTCCTTTCTTAGCTATCCAATACAGACAAGCATTAAAAAAATTTGGAATTGAAACCTCTCTTTATGCCAGGAAAGAGCAAAAAGAATTAAATTATAGAACTTGTTATAATATCGCGGTTAACAAAGGCAATGGGTATTTAAAGTTGCTTTACAAAAAGATACCAATAAATGAATCAAATAAAAATTTAAGGCTTGGAGGCATCTTTAAATAAGTATTAATTTTGAAATCTCTTACTTAAAATAGTTTAATGTGGGCTCGTGGCGCAATTGGTAACGCACCGCCATGGCAATATAAAAACCCATAATGGCGGGGACTTCGGGTTCGAGCCCCGACGAGTCCATTTTGTTTAATCCCAGAAGTTCTAGTATTTAAGCAGTAAATTGCGCTTTTCAAAAGAGATTTAACGCTGCCAGCCACTTACCCTGTTTAAGCATTGACTTTTTCAATCATTCTTATCTCTGTGCCTCTGGTCGGGTATATCTTGCTTAGTCTCTTATGAAGCTGGTTCTGCACCTTTCCTGCAAGTACATCAAGTGTCAATTCTTTAAGGCTCTTTTTATCGCCTATTGAATCTAAGAATTCATTTGCCTCTTCCCTTACAAATTTTCTGTATCTATTCTCTGCCTTATTTATTATAATCACAGCCTTTATCGCGTAGTTTTTCTCACCTATTACTAGTTTCCTTACAACCTCTATTTTTGATCCATTATGTCTGACCATCCTTCCTACCTGTTCTCTTGAAAGTATAAGTGATTCAAGCTGCGCATTTGCCATATTCTCTGCTGAGGAAACTATCCTGAAACCAAGCTTGAAACCTGGCTTTGTCTTTATATCTGGCAGGTTATTTGCATTCACAAATATCCTTCTGTTGGATATATTGGTTTCATTACCATATACTGATCCTATCTCTGCGTTGTCAAAATCCACCGCTTTTACTTTATACCAAAAATTCGGCTGATTCATATCTTAACCACCAATCTAGCGGATTCCAGTGAGTATTTATAGTCTTTTGGTAAAATCTTGTTTTCCTTGTAATATTTTATCAGTCTTTTTATTCTGTTCTCAAGGACCACCAAGCTTCTGATTGAATGCTTGTCTTTTTTCTGCTTTTCAACATGCATATGGAGTTTTACCGCTTTTTTGTAAAGCGCAATAAGATCCTCTGGCAGCTCCTCCTTTATGTTCTTCTCCTTAAGTATGCTACCTATGTTCTTCTTAGTAACTTCCTTTATTGAGGGAATGCCGTACTGATCCCTTAATATAAGACCTACCTGCGATTTTGTAAGCCCTTTCTGGTATTTATTCACTATAAGCTGCTCAACCTCTTCCTGCTTATAACTAAGCCAGTGCGGCACAAACTTATTTTTAACGTTAATAACTTTCATTGTATCTCCTCCTATCTTCTATATCTTTAAGATGAGTATTTATTCCTTTAAATTCTTTTCCGATGCGCCTTTTATATGCTGCAATGAATCTTCTGTATGCTTTTTCATAAAGTTTATTGTGCTTAGACTTCAATGCATTCTTAAAAAGAAAAAGATCACTTGCCATATCCTCGTCTTTGAATGAACTGTAGCTTAAGCCGAAGTCTATAATGTACAATCCAATGCGGTTTTTTATGATATTTGCGGTTGTGAGGTCTCCGTGTATAACACCGAGATTATGTATCTCAGCTATAACCTCTCCAGCCTTTGATGCATCCTCTAAGCTGAAATTCTCTGATAGTCTCTCTCCATCAATGAACTGCATGCTTATCCTATTTTTTTCTTCCTCAAGTTTTATCGGCTTTGGGACTTTTACGCCGGCATTGTATAACCGCTCAAGTATGTGGAATTCAGATCTTGTTCTTCTTGTCCTGAGTTTTCTGTCTATTTCCTTTATTCTGTATTTTTTAGCTATCCTCTCCTTTACTATTGTGTCTCCATCTTTGTATATAACGGCTTCTGAACCCATAGCTATCTTTTTCATGTTTTTATAAACACCCTGTCCATATCCTCAAGCCTGTGGGATAGCGCAACTCTCTGGCCCTGGAATTTTGCACTTTTCCCAAAAACAACTGCATATGAGTTTTTCTCTGTCTTAAGATGAAGTTTTTTTACAAGATCACGAACAGTCTCGCCAAGCCTCATAGCAACTGCATCCTGCGATTTTTCGGTATATACTGCAATCACCCCGAATTCATGCAGTGCATCCTCCAAATTTATTTTATCAGATACTAACTGAAAATCACAGTACCTGCCTATCTTATCTTTGGATATTATTATATCGCTCTGTATAAGAAGATCCTTGTTTTTTTCTGGATCCTGCAGAACTATCAGCTGAGCCTGTATGTTGTTGGTTTTTACTATTCCGTATAGTATATTCTCTACTTTCGTAAGCTTGAACATCTTCATTATAATATCGTTCCTGTAGCCCACCAGTGAAATCCTCGGCCATCTTTTCCTTATTGCGGCTGTCTTGTGGATTAGCGGCTTGTGGCTTGCCTCCTTTCTCAGCAGCGAAAGCCTTCTTTTAAGAGATGCGAATTCCCTGTCAGTGCCCTTATGTTTTGGCAGTATTACAAGCATTCTCTTTAGTATGTTCTCCTTTTCCTCTATATCTTTTTCCTTGCTGTACCGCTCCTCCAGCTCATAATACTCCTGTGGTGCATTCATTGGCATATTATCTGTAATTTATCTCCACCTTATCGGTCCTGAATTTTGGTCTTATATCTAGGCTGTCCTGCTTGTAATCTTTCATAAGATAACCAGTATACGCTATCATAGCTCCGTTGTCACCGGCGAATTCCATCGGTATACTTGAAAACCCTGCTTTTCTCTCTTTACACATTATGCTACCCATCTCGTTTATGCGTTTGTTTGCAGCCACTCCCCCAGTTATAACCATGTTATTCTTAAGGCAGTAAGCCATTGCTCTCTCGCTTGCCTCTATAAGCATCGAGAATACAGTTTCTTGCAGTGAAAAAGCGATATCCTCATTTCTTTCCTTTCCTATTATTTTAGACACAAACGTTTCTATTCCTGAAAAGCTTATATCCATTCCCTTAATGCTGTACGGCATTTCTATGTACTTTTTTTTCTTCAATGCGAGCCTTTCAAGTTCAGGCCCAGCTGGAAAAGGTATCCCCATTTTCCTGCCTACTTTGTCAAGAAGATTTCCGACACCTATATCCTGCGTTTCCCCAAAAACAATATAGCTTCGGTCATAGTAAGTTATTATCTGTGTGTTACCTCCGCTTACATAAAGCATTACTGGATCCTGCATACCAGTGTATAATCTTGCTATCTCTAGGTGGGCAATGCAGTGATTAACGCCTATAAGCTTCTTTTTGTATTTTCTTGAAATGAACATAGAAAGCTGCTGTCCGACTTTAAGCGCAGGTATTATTCCAGGGCCCTGTGAAAAGGCGAAAAGGTCAATGTCTTTAAGTTTCAAGCCGGCTTTATCCAGCGCGTTTTTGAGTATAGAAGGTGCAAGCCTATAGTGATGCGAGGCAGCTTCGCTTGGGATTATTCCTCCTGAAATAGGTTTTAGAGTGTCCCTTTCATTTGCTATTACCTTTGAATCATCGGTAATGCCGACACCAAATGTGTGCGCAGTACTTTCTATGCCCAGAGTATACATACTAAAGATAAGCAGCCAAGGCTTATGCGACACCCCCTAATGCTGAAGCATAGAGGATTCCTGCTATTACAGGAAATACCCCAAATTCTTCGATTCTTGAATACTTTTTAGGTATTATTGAATTTCTATCCCTATTTTCTTTTATTATTGCTTTACTAAATTCATTTGGCTTTGATATAGAGATTTTATCTTTTCTGTTCTTGTATGACTGGATAGACTTTTCAAAGAGTTTGTTGTAAAGCCTTTGTGAAAGAACGAGCATATTATCTATCTCTGACTGTCTCTTTATGTCCGGATAGATCCTGAATTTAAAGGATCCTATTGCACCCATAATTTTATTTTGTCATTGCATTGTTATATTCTTTTCTTGAGTTCGCTTTAATCCAACTTCTAAGGATGTGGGATTTCCTATAAGATACATAAATAATGCATCGAGTTACACAGCTTGTTTATTCTATTTCTACTATTCAATATTATATGTGTTCTGATACTATTGCCTATAATAACCTACGTTTCACGCACTGCGTTAACTCTATCCCTATCTACTTTTCCATGATTTATATCGACAAGCGATTTTAGAATTACTATAAAAGCAGCTTATTTTTCTTTAAACTCTGTAAAATGGAATTTTAGATTAAAAGAATTAATAATTACAGCAGTGCAATAAAATAAATTTTAATTTAGGTTTTTATTTAGTATCTCTAATTGTAGTATATAACTTTAATTAAAAAATATTATCTGGGTAGTAGAATTCCTGTCTATCCTTTAACTTTTTCTTTTTTCTTGAATTCAGTGTAACCACAGCGGCCACATGTCTTTCTGTCTGCATGCTCCGCAAGAAACGTGCCTTCTCCGCATTTAGGGCAGGTTGTATTTGTCCTTCCAAGAGATGATCCCTCAACCTTATACAGTTTCCAAATTTCACTCTTTTTTTGTTTCTTCTTTTCCATTTTTAATCCCATTTTTATTTAGTATATACTTTGGAAGAACTTTCATTGCGGTTTTTTCTTCCATATAAACATGCGCTATCCCCTTTGATTCGTTCTTTCCGTATGCACTTTTCATAGTGTATATTATAAGCTTTCCATCCGGATTCTCCTTCTCGAGTTCCTTTTTGACATCTTCAATCTTTGCGTTCTCGCCGCTTTTCAATGTTACAGTGAAATTTATGATCTTCCTATCAAAATAAATATCTTCTACTTTAGAGTTAACTTTGATTTCCATTAATCCACCAATATGGCGTATCTGCCATTTTTCCCTATTTTCATTTCCTTTGCTATTATCGATTTTTCACTGTCTGCAACTAATACAACGCCCTTCCATTTAAGTGAAAGGTCATCGCTTCCGCATGCTGGGCATTTCTTCTCTTCCGTAAGATAATTGCAGACTCTACATGCCTTCACTGCCATATCACTTCTTGCTTGCCTCCTTTTTCTTCGCTCCTATCTTTCCTAAGCCAATGGAGCGCATTGTAAGCCCTACTTTCATCATTCCCTTTGTGCTCACGGCTATTATGCTTGCGAGCACTGTATCCCCTGTTTTTATGCTGACCTTTGTTCTCCTTCCAGTCAGTGAATTCTTTGAAAAATCAACAAAATCATCCATAGTTTGCGAGATATGGACAAGAGCGTCTATAGGTCCTATGTTTACAATAGCACCTATCTCACTTATATCGGTAACTTGGCCTTTAACCGTTTCATGAAGCACAGGTACATATGCCAGGGCTCTGAATACAGTGTCATAGTATATCGAAGCATCATTTGGTATTATTATCCCTTCTTCTATTTTGTCTATACCGACTAATCCAATAAGCAGCGCCTTTTCATCTATTATCCTGCCGATGTAATCATGTGTTATCATCTCCTTGACAGCTTCATTTCTATCTTCGCTGATCTTGCTCGGCTCAACTCTCACTTTGTCCCTCAACGTTATAATCTCGTACATATTGAATAATAGGTTTCCGTATACTATAAATATATTTATTTATCTGATTTAGATATTGTAGGTATTTAAATAGATTTAGGTATTGATTCTGTAAATGAAAATGGCAAGGCTGCTTATAATCGGAGTAGGTGCGTTGGGCTCATCTTTTTTGAAGGACACAACAGGCAGGTTTTCAAAAGTAGGTATATTCGATGGAGATGTGATAAGTGAGAAAAATCTGCGCACACAGCCATTCTACAGTGTATACAATCCAAAGATTCCTACCTCAAAGGCCGTCTTCGCTGCCGAAAAAATGCGGGCAGTTGATGATAAGACAGAGTATATCCCATACAGCAGGTATTTCACTGAAAATGATTATAACGTTCTAAAAGGATATGACTGCATAATTGATTTTACCGATAACATAAAAAGCAGGCTTCTTATAAACAAGATGGCTGTGAAGTTGTCAATACCGGCCGTTTACGGCTCCATAAATGAGAGAGAAGCGCTTCTATATTTTTACAGCAGAAACAGTGCATGTTTTAATTGTATATACCGGAATTCGCTGCAGCGTATAAAGGAGGGCTGTGAGTCACTGATATCCCCACCGGATGATAAGACAATTGGATTTTTTACAAGGAACATATATGGTTTTCTGGAAGGAAGAGTTAAGGGAGGAACGGCAGTTGCCTTTAATATTCAAAATAAAAATGAAATATCAGTAAATATAAAAAGAGATGTTGGATGCGGCTGCGTTAATGGTTCATTGGATATAGATGAAAGTAAATTTATACAGACATGTGCTTCCGGCATAAAATTCTCCTACGGAAGGAAAATAGATATACATAAGCTAAGAGAAAGGGCTGAGCATGCGGTTGTTATAGATAATTATCTGGTCTACAGAGAGAAAGGCAGATCTTTTCTAGTGTCGCATGATGGAGATTTCCTTTTTACAGGATATAATCTCGGTGAAGTTAAAGAGCTACTTTCTTTTCTTCTGGAGTAAAACCTTTAAAAGCAGAAAAGTACTTGATGCCGTAAGCAATACAGCCACAAATATTATAATCTCATCGTAGAATTCCTGATGTGCAAGTAGACTGCCGCCTATCTTTACACTTCCATAGAAGACATCATTTGATGAGAGGTAGATATACCCGTGTATCACTGTTATCAATATCGCTAACCCAACTGCTATGCCTGCAATTGAAAGCGCAAGCATGCTTCTTTTTCCGGTTTTTAATTTTGTCTTTCTTTTCATATCCAAAATTAGTGCCTTCAGAGAAGGCCTTTGATAAAGTCATATAAACCTTTAGTATGTAAATCCTTTTGTTTTTGTTATGCAATAGAATTTTGTTACGCCTTATAATTATTTAAATACCTTAGTCTCATAATATTAATATGCTCGAAAACATTGTTGGAAATATTGTGGATTTTGCTTTAAACACCACGAATAAGACGAACATTACGTCAACTCTTACATCTCCAACATCAGGAGCCTCTATTCTGTTTTCAGGTGTAGAATCGTTTCTTTTTCCGTTCCTTCTTGTTTTTGCAATAGTGTACGGGGTATTGCAGAGAAGTGAGATATTCAAAGGGAAGAGCGACATAGATGCGATAATAGCTTTCGTCCTAGGTATAATATTTGCAACTACTAACTATACATTGAAGCTCACCTATCTGATTCTTCCAATAGTAGGTATAGTGGCAATAGTAATCTTCATGCTGCTTGTTGTAGGGTCAATGCTTTACGGTAGTTCTTCAGAATTATTGAAAGCTAAATCTGCAAGAAAGATAATAGTGATAGTGGCCGTTTTAGTTTCTATAGGCCTGATAATCTGGGTTCTTACAACGGCGAATCTTGCCTTTGCCGGCATATCAACTCATTCGGTCTCTCAGGATCTGTACAGCTATGCGCCTTATATAATAGTTTTCATTGCACTTATAATCGGTGCCTACGCGCTATTCAAGTAATTTAATACTTATAAGTGAAGATATTTAAAGAAAAGTATAAATACTAATATTATCCATAATTAATCATGGTAGTTGGAGCTGCTGGTTCATTGTATTCGCAGATTGATACTGCTCTGAAACTTATAACTCCTCCTAATGTTACTAACCCTATAGAGTTCTGGCTTGCCTTCCTTCTTATTCTTGCAATACTAAGTACAGTTCTAAAGAATGTAAGTTATTTTGCAGACAGCAAAAACAAGGGAGCCAGAGGAATAATAGCGCTTATAATCTCGTACTTTGCGGTGACTGTTGCATGGGTGAGTCCAATCCTGGTTTACATGTCCTCCACACTTGCAGTAACTGCTCTTATACTTGTTGCAATGCTTATAGTGGCGAGTCTGCTTAAATTTGATATAACGGGCAGCAATTCAAAATGGCTTTTCATTGTAGCTATAGGTATACTTTTCTTAGGAGGGGGGGTGTTCTCGAATGCGCTTGTACCTGCAAGTTCAGGAGTGGGAAGTCAGCTTTCAAGTATAGCCTCATCTTTAATAGGCCCCAATCTGGCGTATCTTTTACTTGGGGTTATAATCATCTTTGTTATAGCATTTACATTTGGCGGAGGAAACTCCGGCAATAAAGGAACTCCCTGAGGTAAAAGTATGGTAAACCTGCCGATATTCGGTTTGTATGATTTAATTGTATTTATTCTTATTTTCGCAGTTGTATACGGCCTTCTCACAAGATTAAGAGTCTTCAGTAGTTCTGATGTGCCTGCGCTCATTGCTGTTGCTATAGGCCTAGTTTCTCTGACTTCGTCGTTCTTCGTAAGTTTTTTGATTTCGTTTCTTCCGTATGTACTGACGATTTTACTGTTTATATTCTTGGTTATACTTCTACTGTCGGCAAGCCTAGTTTCACAGAACTCGATAATGGACTATTTAAAGAGGAGCTCTGTGGTTCCCGCAATGGTGATATTGATGATGTTCATATTCGGGCTTATAGCCTTTGGATCAGTGTCCGCTTACTACCCTTCCGTATTGGGAGTTACAAGTCCAACCAATACATCAACTGTCGTAAGCAGTTCGACTGCTCCATCTGCGATAACAATTTCATCTAATTCATTCCCTGGCGACTTGACTGGGACTTATGTACTTACAATAGTTACCTCGCCGTCTTTTCTTACTACCATATTGACGCTGCTGGCAATGGCAATCGTTGTATTTGCGATTACCAGGCAGAAGCCGAACAAGTAAATCAAGCTATCAATCCGCATTCTGTTGTATTCCTTTGATGTGTCTCTTGCATTTACCTTTTCTGAAACACATCGAAAGAGTATCCAGAATTAGTATGAGATTAAATAGGCTGTTGCGCTATGGCACGAAATCCATAGTTTGGAATGTGTTTGTTTCCATCCAAAGAAACAGGTTCAATGGCATATCCTGGTTATGTGTAGACTGGGGTATACAAGGGGAATATTGATACCCTTAGAGAGGCAACGCAGGGTTCTGTAAAATATGCAGTGGCCATTGAATCACTCAAACTCTGCGATTTGAATCGTGGAAGCATGTCATCATCAATTCTTTAATATAGGCAGAAACACATAACTATGTCCTTTTTATATTATCCAGAAAATCGATAGCTATGGAGTAGCGGTTCATTTTACAGTTTCTATCGAGTCTATCTGCCCATCGCCGTCTATGTCATAGCCTCTCACCATGACATTCCAAGGGGCTTCATTTATGTATCCTTTAAATGTAAGATTTGAGAACCTCGTTGCTGCGAGCATAGCTGAAAGCGTTCCAACATTCCTTACTCCCGCTATCAATATTATATCCTTTTCCTTGTCAAATGGGTTTTTTATCTTTTCTATGGTGCCTTCATAATCTCTTATATGTATCCCATTTCTGTCTTTGAGTCCCCATCCTTCCTCCTTTATGAATTTTATCGGAAGGAAATTGTTTATGTCCCTTGTGATAAGGTTTGTCACAGGGCCTCCGATTATTATTAAATTCTTCTTGAACAGGTTCTTAGATATCACATCTGTGTCAACTATAACCGGCATTGAGCTAGGTAGATCTATGAACTGGCCAAGAAACATCCCAAGATAGGCAGTATAATGCGAGTCCTTTGCAACAGACTTATACTCCCCATGTGGCTCCGATGATCCGACGCATATATATCCGTCGAATTTTCCGTCCTTTATGAATTTACTGAAAAAATTAAGAGCATACTGATTCTCTTTGTCCTTTATACTTGGATTGAACTTCACCATATTCTGGTTTATTTCATATGAAAATGAGTTGTAAACTAATTTGAAAACCTTGCTGTTTTTCTTCTGGTATGATTCAATCAGACCGGCTTTCTCAAGTCTGTCAGTATAAAGCGTCGCCGCCTTCTTGTCAATCTTTAGCTCCTTTGCCAGTATATCAATATTACACTGCTTCTTTGAGAGCTTTTTAACGATATCCATTATCTTTTCATCGGATATCTGCTTTACTTGGGATATATCCTCTATTACCTTAGTGTCATTTACAAAGTATCCTTCGTCGCTGCTTTTTAGAATATAATTTTTCATAAACAATTATATTCATTTAAATGGTTCAAGTATTTAACTCTTTTCACTTCGATTTTAAAAAGCGTTTTATGCGGTTTTACCTCAAAATACGCAGTAAAGACATACAAGCAATTCACTTCAACGCACAATTTGGGGCCTTTTAAACCTTTAAATACAAGTTTTGGTCTTACAAAAGATTAGGTTGTTTTATGTGTGGAATTATAGGTTATGTAGGCAGTGAAAATTCAATTCCGCTCGTTCTTGAAGGTATAAAAAACCTTGAGTACAGAGGATATGATAGCTTCGGCTGCGCTTTAAAGAACGGCAGTAGCATAAGAGTATTCAAGGATGCCGGCAGGATAAGCAAGATAATTTCTGATCAGTCTATTGATAAAGAATCCGCAGAGATCAGTATAGCTCACACAAGATGGGCCACAAACGGAGGAGTTACAAAAAACAATGCTCATCCTCTAACGGACTGTACCGGCAGAATAGCGGTCGTCCATAATGGCATAATAGAGAATTTTCAGGAGCTAAAGGACTCCTTGAAGGATCATGTTTTCACATCAGATACAGATACAGAGGTTCTGCCACATATGATAGAGGAGGAGATGAAATCCGGAAAAAGCTTTGAGGATGCAGTTGTATCCATCTCCGAGAAGATAAAGGGCTTCTCATCATTTGCAGCGATAAACTCAGATAGTGACAGCATTGTAGCGGTGAAAAACGGTGCTCCGCTTGTCTTAGGCATAAAGGAAAAAGGTGTTTTCGTCTCCAGTGATATTCCGTCATTCCTGAGACATACGAATAAGGTTGTATATCTTTTTGATGGTGATGTTATATCGATAAATAAGAGCGGCTTCAAAATCCTAAAATCAAAGAACACAAACGAGCATAAGGTAATTTCAGTTAATTTTTCACCGAAGGACATAAACAAGGGGAAATACAAGCACTTTATGCTTAAGGAGATAATAGAGCAGAAGGAATTGATAACCAATCTTGTGAACTCGGATCTTTCATACTTAAAAAATGCAGCTTCAGTTCTGTCTCTTGCAAGAAAAATATACATTGTGGGATCAGGAAGTTCATTTCATGCAGGGCTTATTGCGGCCAATATCCTAAGGGATTTTGGAAGGGATTCGCTTGCAGTGCAGCCTCAGGATTTGTACAATTATTCAAAGCTTGTTAATGAAAATGATGTCTTCATAATAATATCACAGAGCGGAGAAACCATGGATATAATAGAGAGTCTGCCTTTGATAAAGAACAACAAGAAGATCGGAATAATAAACACAGAGGGCTCAACGCTTTCAAACAGCGTAGATTATTTCATAAATGTGAATGCCGGCCATGAGAAAGGTGTTGCCGCCACAAAAACATTTGTTCTTTCTACAATGCTGACCGTACTTATATCAATGTTCTCAGTTGGACAGGAAGCAGAGGCTTTAAATGATCTCAAGTTCCTAAATATAAATCTGTATAATCTTTTTGTCCCATCTGTTTACAATGCTATAAAAGAGGCGGCTTCAAAAATAAAAGGGGAGAAGACAATTTTCTTCCTTGGCAGCAGAAATGATTATATCTCGTCATTGGAGGCGGCATTAAAGATGAAGGAGATAACATATATACATGCTGAGGCAATAGATTCTGCAACTTTCAAGCACGGCCCATTAGCGCTAATATCAAGCGGCACTTATTCGGTGGCGCTTGTCTCGGACAGATTCAAGGATCTTGAGATAAGCAATCTAAAGGAGATAAAAGCTAGAAAAGGGAAAATAATAGGTATATCAAATGAAAAGCTGGACATATTTGACACTTTTATAAGATCGCAGCCAGCCGGAATATTCAGCTTTGTTCCACAGATAATAATATCCCAACTGCTTGCCTACTATGTGTCCATCGCAAAACGCATAGATCCTGATCATCCTAGGAATCTTGCGAAGGCTGTTACCACAAAATAATCAAGCTTTTTTACAGAGAATAGCATAAATAACAATGGACGGTGAATATTTTCTCATTGACTGCGATTACATTGTTATAGACGGCTCTGCTGTAATAAGACTTTTCTGTAATGACAGAGATATACACAGAAGAATATTCTATGATAAAAACTTCAAGCCTTACTGCTATGTCGATGCAGATATAGATGACTTCAAAAAAACTGCTGGAAGTCTGTCATTTGTGGAATCGTTTGAATCCACTGAGAAATACAGGCTCGGCAAAAAAATGCAAATGGTAAAAGTATACACCAAGCTGCCGGAGGATGTACCGAAAATAAAGCAGCTGAAATTCAGCACATATGAAGCAGATATACCATTCTATAAAAGATATCTGCTAGACAAGGATATAGGCAGCCATTCAATACTCAAAATCGAGACAGATGGAGATTATATAAAGAGTATAAGCAGCATAGGCGTTGGGGAAATGCCTATCAAAGCCGCTGCTATTGATATAGAAACCTACTCAAAAAGGTCATTTCCAAACGCAAAGGTTGATCCTGTAATAGCGGTTTCAATTGTAAGCATTAACGAGAAAAAATGCATTACATGGCTGGATGCCAGTGGGGATGGCATAATAAAAGCCAGAGATGAGAAGGACATGCTTGAAAAACTGGAAGCATATCTCTCTGAAAAAAATTTCAGTGTTATAATTGGTTATAATTCGGATTCATTCGATATGCCCTATATACAAGAGAGGGTGAAGATCTTAGGGACGGACTTCCGCGTAAACGGCTTTGAGATAAAAGTCAGAGGTGAAAGGAAAAAGTCATCTGAAATAAACGGGATAGCCCATATAGACGTGCTTAATTTCATAAGAAATATATACTCTATATATAATCTTAAAACGGAAGTTCTTACACTGAGAGAAGTAGCCGCTGAACTTATAGGAGAGGAGAAAGGAGAGTTCAACTGGGATGAGGTGGGTGAGGTATTAAAAAACAAGGATCTGGCATCAAAGCTCTGCAGCTACTGCATACAGGATTCAAATATAACGCTGAAGATATTCTACAATCTTTTTCCACTGATGTCGGAATTGAACAAGCTTATCGGCCAGGCCATTTCAGATGTTTCAAGAATGACCACTGGTGCAGTTGTAGAGCATCTTATAATGAAGAAGGCAGTTCTTAGAAATGAGCTTATACCGAATAAGCCCTCTGAGTTTCAGGTAAACGACAGGATAAAAAGGATAAACACAGGTGCTTTCGTTTTTCAGCCGACACCTGGTTTATATAATAATGTGGCAGTCGTGGATTTCAGGAGTCTTTATCCGAGCATAATAGTCTCTCATAATATCTGCCCCTCGACAATAAGATTTGTGGATGGAAAAGCGGAATTCATCGCAAAGCAGGAAAGGCAGGGTCTTATACCCTCCGTTCTTGAGGAGATAATAAAATTGCGGTTCGATGCAAAGGACAGGCTCAAGGTTGAAAAGGACAACGCTGCATTAAAAGCCAGAGTGCTTGTTCTTAAGCTCATAGCAAACGGCTTTTATGGTTATCTTGGCTATTATAATTCTAGGTGGTACTGTTTTGACTGTGCAGGTGCCACAACAGCATTGGGCAGGCAGTACGTACAGCAGGTTATATCCTCTGCGCAGGAAAGCGGTTTTAAGGTTCTTTATGCTGATACTGATTCCGCATTTTTTGAGTTCGGGGGTGAAAAAGAAAAAGTCAGCGGATTTATCTCCAGCATAAACAAAACGCTGCCGAATCCAATGGAGCTTGAACTGCAGGATTTTTATATAAGAGCAATATTCGTGAGCGCAAAAGGTGGCATAGGAGCTAAGAAAAAATATGCGATGGTTGATTTCAACGGCAATCTGCTGATAAAGGGGTTTCAGTCTGTCAGGAGGGATTGGGCCGTCATCGCCAAAAACCTGCAGAAGAATATACTTAAAAAAATTCTAGTGGATAATGATACTGATAGTGCATTGGCCATGGCAAAGGACACTATAAAAAGGATAAAGGAAGGGAAGGCTGATCTGGATGAGCTTGTCATACTTACAAGACTAAGAAAGGATCCATCATCATATAGGCAGATGAACAGGCATATTTCCGCAGTTGAGAAAAGTGGAATGAAATTCTCCAGCGGAGATACAATCAAGTATATAATATCAAAGGGAAAGGCAAATGACAAAGTATCTGACAGAGCTGTTTTATATGATATAGCCAGAAAAAGCGGTATAAAATATGATCCGGATTACTACATTCAAAAGCAGGTTATACCTGCAGTTCTGCAGATATTTGAAGTGCTTGGATACTCGAATGATGATATAGAAGGCAGGAAGGACAACTCTCTAGAAAGTTTTATTAATTAATATAGTAATACAGTTTATACACAGTATCTACCTATTGGTAAATAATATGGAAAACACGATAAAAAGCGATTTTATAGAGAGGATAACATTGGATGGTGTAGGTATGCTTCTCATTTCAGAAAGATATAAGCTTGACAAGGTAGCGGATGAGCTTCTTTCAAGGATAAAAAATAAGTCCTTCAAATTATTGTATATAACATCAAGTCTTCCAGCCGTCAGTGTAGAAGAGAAAATACGGCATGCCGGCCTTGAGGATTATTATATAATAGACAGCGTAACTACGGATGTTTTGAAGGACTGCAATGATAGTAAAAAAATATATATAAACTCACCTGGCGACCTTACTGAAATAAGCATAAACATAGAGAATCTTCTGAAAAAGGACAGCACTACTTTTATAGTTATAGACTCTGTGACATCCTTTTTGATATATAATTCAGAGAATGAGATATTGAGGTTTGTGCATTTTACATCATCAATTGCCAGGGAGAAGAATAGCAAACTTGTTTTCATAGTTGTTCAAAACAGCGGATTGAGCAAGGAATTTCTTGACAAAATGCGAAGTTTTATAGATGAAGAAGTCGTTCTAAACTAATGGAAAAGGAAGAAAGAGACAAATGGCTCCTTGCCGGCAGTATAGGAAAGGAGATGCGGGAATTGGGTATATCATTATGCAAACCTGGCGCGAAGGTTCTGGATATAGCTGAAGCTATAGAGAATAAGGCCGTCGAAAAGGGAGCAAAGCCGTCTTTTCCACCAAACATATCGATAAACCAGATAGCCGCACATTACACTCCAAAATTTGATGATAAGCTGGAATTGAAAGATGGGGATATAGTGAAGATAGATGTCGGCGCCAGCATTGACGGTTATTTATCCGATACGGCTGCAACTACAGTAGTCGGTAAAATGGAGAACCCTCTTGTAAAATCAGCAAAGGATGCGCTGGATTCCGTTGCAAAAATAATAAAGCCTGGCATGCAGGTTATAGAGATAAGTTCTATTATAGAGGACACAATAAGAAAAGCGGGCTTTTCACCGGTTGTTAATCTCGGCGGGCATGGAATCGGAAGATACAGCCTGCATGAAGGGGAGTTTATAGCGAATTCAAGAAACTACTCCGGTTCCTATCTGAGAAAGGAGGGAGTCGTGGCAGTTGAACCATTCGCAACAACTGGAGGAGGCTACGTTGTAGACAGTTCTGAGGTTCAGATTCTTTCCCTTATAACCCATAAAAATGTAAGGAGCTTGCTAGGAAGGGAAATACTTAAGTTCATTGAGGAGGAGTACAAAGAGCTGCCTTTTGCAAAGAGGTGGATAATAAAGAAATTTGGTAAACTTGCAGATATGGAGATGAAAGCCCTGGTTGCTGCGGGCGCCCTAAATGAATTCAATGTACTGAAAGAAAGAGATGAAGGGATGGTAGCCCAGTTCGAGCACTCATTTCTCTTCGATGACGGAAAGGTTACTATAACCACAATTTAGTGAAAAGGTATTTGCAATCTATCTATGGGAGTGAAGCTAAACGGGCTGTTTGAAGGCAGGAGCATAAAGATGCAGGATCTTACAGGCAGAATGATAGCTGTTGACGCATTCAATTGGATATTTCAGTTTCTTACTACTATAAGGCTGGCCGATGGCTCATATCTTACAGACTCTAAAGGCAGGATAACAACCCATTTAAATGGTATATTCTACAGAGGAGCGGCCATGCTGGAAAATAGAATAACGCCTGTCTTTGTCTTTGACGGCAAAGCGCCTAGATTTAAAAAAGAGACACTAAAAGAAAGGGAAAAGATAAAAGAAGATGCAAGAATAAAGGCGGAGAACGCAAGTACAGATGAGGAGAAGGCAATGTATATGCGGAGACTTTCAAAGATAGATGATTATATTGTTGATTCATCAAAGGAGCTTTTGGGTTATATGGGAATACCATTTGTGCAGGCACCTGCAGAGGGAGAAGCTCAGGCTGCGTTTATGAGCGGAAAAGGATTAGTTTTTGCTGCAGCATCACAGGATTATGACACATTGCTTTTTGGTGCAAAAAGAGTTGTAAGAAATCTTAATATAACAAACAGAAAAAAAATAAGCAGGAAGGGAATAACAATGCAGATAAGCCCGGAGATAATAGAAGCTGATTACAATCTGAAGAAACTCGGAATAGATAGGGAAAAGTTGATATTGTTGTCATTGTTCACTGGGACAGATTACAACAAGGGTGTTGAAGGCATAGGCCCGAAGAAAGCACTGAAATTAGTTAAAGAGGAAAGCACGGAAAAACTACTTAAAAGCTATGATTTTAATTCCGTTTACGACATAAATGAGGTTTTTGATTATTTCATAAAGCCGGATACCGTGGAAGTTGAAACGGCCCTGACGCTAAATAAGATACAGAAAAACAAGCTGGTTGATTTTCTCTGCAATGAGCACGGCTTTTCGGAGGAGAGGATCAAGCAATCCATTGAAAAGCTAAAAAGGGAGGACAATTCACTCGCATTTTATGGATGATAAATTAAAGGAGAGAACGGATAATGAGATATCAATGATGAAGAAAGTTTTCAGCAGTATAACTCTAAAAGACGAGAATAATATTGCCAATGAATTTTTCGACATGGCCTCAAACTACTTTAAGGACAGCACATTTTTTATGCAGAAGAATGATTATTTAAGGGCGTTTGAAGCTGTGGTAATAAGCTGGAGCTATATCGATGCCGGATTAAAAGCTGGCCTTTTCTCGCTACCGGATAAGCTAAAAGAGTATTTTACAAGCGATTAAAGCGATAAAGTAAAATTTAGAAATATTTATATATTATAATGTAGTAAAGATTTTATGTCTATAGAAAGGGAAAGAGTACCAGCTGTTGTTATTCTTATACTTCTGCTTATAGGAGCTGTGGTTATATATGTTTTGCTTTTGCCTGCGCCAGTTGCATATAAACTGCTTGGAATAAACAACACAAGCGTAGTGACTCCGTCCATTCCAACAGGAGAGTACTTTCATTACCTAAATACATATATTGGCGGGAATAGCCAACCTATAAATACGACATATACAATAGGAACTTTCGGAGTTGATTATCCTCTGCTTAATTCAACTATTTTCAATAAAACAGGCGTTTCGATAGGCTCAAGCATACTCGGCTCATCCTCATATAATTTTGATTTTAATTCTTCCAAACAGGCAGTGTACTTTATAGAGATTACTGTCCAATCAGTTTCAGGCACTCCTAAGATGAGCTTTTCGCTTAATGGCCACAGTTTTTTCTCAACATTGCCGATAAAGAATGAAACAATAATAGAAAAAGTACCTGCAGCTTTGCAAGGTAAGAATATATTATCAATAACAGATAGTTTGAATGGCTTTGCATTTACGCAGTCATTTACATTATCAAGCGTAAAGATAGTAAAAGAAACTGGAAAGAATAATGAATATACTGTGCCAGTTAAAGTACTTACGTTCAGCGGAGTCGGAGATTATTCTATTGAGTATACCCCTATAGGCATAGGCGGATTGAACGTTTCAATAAACAATGAGCTGGTTTCAAGTATAAAATCTGGCGATGACGTTCTGCAAAATATTAGTATACCGACAAGCATAGTCTCCATGGCTATAAAGAACTCAAATAGTCCAAGTTCATCATTGATTCTACCTCTTCTCTTTAATGTGGCTTTTCAGCCGGCAGAAAACGTTTCATATGAAATAGCCGATGCTTCGCTAGACTATGAAATACCATTCATAGCCCAGAATTCACCTGCTGTTTACTATTCTGTAAATGCAACAAAGGGTAATTATATACTGACTCTGGATATCGAAAGTATAGTGCGAAAGGGCAATGTGTATCTTTATTTCACGCCAAGCGGTGAAAATCTGACAATGAATGCAGCAAAGCTTTCCAGTGGTGAGAATATATTTGTAATTCCATACGATTATTTAGGTAGCCCTTCAAGCGGAAATTACAGCGGGACCATAGAAATTTCATCTAATGGCCTGGTTATACCATCATATATATCCCTGAAATCCATTGGAAACTGAAATTTAAATACTTGGAGTTATTATTCTTATTATGTTAATATCTTTGAATAAAAAGGGTCAGGCTAGTCCGGCAAGTAATGCAAACCCACCACCGAATATAAACCCACCGCCGGATATTCCAGATATCCCACAAAACAATCAAAGGCCGGTCAAAGGCAAAAGAAAATATACGTGTCAGGTCTGCGGCGAACGTTTTCCATCGGAGATTGCACTTCAGGCCCATGAGATAAGCGCACATCCTGGTTATTCTCCAGAGTTATTTAAGCTTGGCGAGAAAAAGAAAGCTAAAAGAAGATTATATAATTCTGATAACCTTGTTAGAAGCGCAAAAAAACATTCGCTTATACTTGCGCCTTTTATATTCCTTATAGCAGTTGTTGTAGTATATTTCGTTTTCTTTGCATCGTCAAACGTAGGAATAGTCTACACAGAGGTAACATACGGTTCACTATTTTCAAAAGTAGGCAGTTTAATCTCTTCAGGTATATCCTCAATATCGACTTTCATAGCTGAGATACAAAATCCAAATCTTCTCGTATCACAGCCGCAGGTAACATCTGTCAATTCTACTCCGACGTTTTCCTCCTTTCTTACATTCAGTTATCCTTCCAATCAGTTGGTGACGCTTACGACAAATCCACAGGAGGGAACAATATTCTATTCCGTTTACAACAATGGAAATGTGCCGCTCGGGCCGGGAACTCCAAATAACCTTCTAGTCAATATATCTTGTGGAAGCACCGTTTCATCGGGTGCGGCAAAATACTGCGATGACATGCTTACAAAGTTTGTCTCTCCGGCTGAGACAAGCAGCAATCCTCCGAAGATTTCTAATCTGAATCTCTTGGATATTCTTGCGCCTGGCGAGACCAAGGAGAATACTACATATTTTGATCTGCAGTGTCCTCCTACTTCGGATCATCTGACTTTCCCACTTTCAATGTCACTGCTTGCTACTTTTTTTATAAAGAACTATACATCTGCGGTTATACTTCCTGTTGAGTTCATGTCAAGCACTTTTCAGTCTAAATTGATATCATCTGCACAGGCTTTTGTGCCTTCTGAGCCATCGTTTAATTTCTATTCCGCTGGACCGATTCAGCTTGAGATATATACTGATTTAAGGCAGCCAGTATTGACAAAGAGCGATGCCGTTCCAATCCAGGTGACAATAAGGAATAACGGAAACTATCCCTACTCGATAAATAATCTGTCTATATATATAAGCAAGGAATTTTATCCATCAGATCCGCTGGCTTCCTCCACAAACGGCTGGAACTGCGTGACTGCAACTTCTACTATAAAACAAGGGTTCCAGTTTCCAGGCTCTGATTACTGGGATTGCTATGTGGATAATAGTAGGCTTCTAGGATCTGCCTCCTCATTCTATCTTGATCTTAATCCAGTTAGCACATTAAGTGGTATGCATTTCAATACAATGACAATAATCGGTTATGTCAATTATAATTACAATGAAAGCATGAATATGCCGGTAGTTGTAAGCAATCAAACATGCAGCAAATAAATGATATGGTAAACAGAAAAGGAGCAAGCGGGATAATTGCAGGGGTTTTTCTGCTTATAATAATAGTCATCCTATTTCTTTATGGGCCAGTTATGCTTAATTACATCGGCTTATCACCTGTCCCTTCTGCCACTCATTTGAATAATACTGTGGCTGTAGGGGTTATATCAGTTAACTATCCAGCAAAGGTTTCACCTTCATCTACATTTGGCATGACTTTTTTGGTTGCTAATAATCTAAACGGAAACTCAGCTTCAAATATATTTTTCTGCCTTGATAATCTTGGTCTCTTTACCGTGCTTTCAAGTCCGCAGGAATCCTCACCAGTACCAAGCGGCAATGCAATAACAAGCGGTAGATGTATTAAGATACCCTCGCTTGCCACCGGCAGCATATTATCAGAAGGGTATACATTATCGGCTCCGCCTGCAAGCTCCTATGGAAACATACAGTACTCACAGAATTTAGGTTACTATATTAACTTTTCATATGTCGGGAGCGCTTCCCAACAGCTTGAATTTGCTTCTCAATCTGCAATCAACAGTGGAAGCTATCCTCCTCCTTCGGATCAGACATCCGGTGTGACTGCAGGGCCTATAGAGATATTATCATCGTCATCGCAGCCAGTAGCCTACGGCCAGGACATAGAACTTACCATAAACCTTGAAAATATAGGGCTTGGAAGCCCGATGGGAAGTGCAAATCTCTCAATATTAATGAATGGATCAATACTCAGCGTTACAGGTGCGAATGCATTAGGGTTAAAGGTCACTAAATTCAGCAATGGGACGGAAGTGCTTTACACTCCTGTTTCAATAGGGCCGACTGGCGCGACTATAACCCTTCCGATTGCATTGAATCCATCGATTGTAAGCAAATTATCAAGTTCAAGTGATCAGATTTTTACTGATGATATAAGCTTTAAGGTTGCGTATTCATATCAGCAGGAAGGATACATTCCAATAGGATTATATATCTCTCCATATTCAGTTTAGGGTGTCTGCTTGGATGCATACCTGTTAAATAAACATTTTAATACTAGTTTTCCTATATTAACTATATGAATAGAAATGGTGCGAGTGGCGCAGCGGTCGCCGGAATACTTATATTCGTTATAATAATCATTGTCCTGTTGTATAGTGTGAACAGTGGCGTGCTGAAGCTCGGAAAATCAGCCAGTGCAAAGCCAGCAGTGTTTTCTGTTTCCGCAAGCATTAACTCATCCTCAATATATGAGGGAAAATCCGCTCCTATGTATTTGGTTTTTTTCAATCCGTTTAACGAGTCTGTAAACGTGCAGTTTCAGTCCAGTGTAGGAGCTCCAGCATACGTTTCAATATCTCCAAAAAATAAGGCGATAGATATGCCTGCAGACATGACAGGCTCTTCAACAGTGCTATTTAATGTTTCGTGTCTAGCTTCAAGTTCCGGTATATCTTCGACATATCTTTTTTCAGCCGATATAACGGATTTCTGGCAGAATATAACAACCTCAGCAGTTGTATATCCCTACGGAACAGCCGCGTCTTTGATACCTTCTGCTCTTTATAATAACTTAAACCAGGGTATGATGGCTATTTCAGCTAGTCCGGTTTCCATTGAAACACAGATTCCAGGCGGTCCTCTTTCAACTACAATGCATATTGATATCTCCCCGTCTTTTGACAGCGGCATGCCATATACTTCATTGCCTGTTGACTCACAGACAAGCCAGATAAAGAGCATAAATATAATGATAACAAATTCATCCGGTATAGCATCTGCATCCCTATTCTATGATGGACAGACATACCCGTTCACAGTTTCAGGAAACAAGCTAGTCTTATCCTTACCGAATGTCAATATGGCTCTTATAAGCAGCGGCCTCCCGGTAACTATAAATGCGTTAAACAGCAATTCAACATCACAAAACGTGATAAGCATAAATGTTAATTATAATTATTACTTCACATTTAATGGATCTCCTTCACAGATATCCTGTACATAATTATGAAAAGTAAAGGGCAAAGCAGTGCAATAATCGTGGTGATTATCCTTGTGGTGATAGCAGGAGCTTTTTTTCTATATCATGAGGGCTACTTTAATGCAAAGCCGAGTACAACAGCTGTTGTGACAACTAATCCCTACGTTCCTATTTCGCTTAATATATCTTCCACAAATAATCTTGCTCAGCTTTATACAAATCAGAACATAAATGTCATATCTAATGTTAAAAACTCAAGAGGTTACCCCATAAATGTTACACTCTCGCCATATGGCTGCTCATTTCTTATAAATGTCCCTAGCAAGGCCATTGCAATACCTGCTGATTCTCCCTCGGCTATATCATGGACGTTTTCTGGGGCAAGCCCAACTACCTGTACAATAACCTTCAATGCCTGTTTTAATGCCGTTTCATACACAGAATATCCTTTGACTATAAAGAGCTACCAGTTTACCGGAGCAGTTCCCACATCCTCTGTTACTGACTCTTCCGGACTTCCTATAAGTGTAAATCTGGAGAGTTTCAATACCAGCATATTTGCTGCACCTTCCCCAGAGAATTTAACTGAATACGCCAACGGCGTAGCCTTAACATCTGATGGGTCTACATCAAAATTAAACTGGCTCTCCATTTCAATATCAAATGCAAAGGGCTATTTCACAACAAACACCGGAGCTATCCTGACTATAAATCCAGATATAAACATAACAAACTCTGAATATCCTCTGACTTTTCAGAATAACAGGCTATTAGCCCCCGCCGCATTTTCACTGCTTATAAATCCGGTGTCAAATTCAGTTGGGTATACCAATAATGTATCAATAAACGTAAGCGCAGGCTATACTTATTGCATAACTTCTAACAGTATACCTATAACTTTGAAGCAGTCGTAAATTTTACAGAATATCTATTGCTTCTATTTCGTTTTTGCTCAGGTTTCCAGGTATAACCAGCGCGCATGGCGGTTTTATTGTATATTGTTCATTGTCTAGTTTTTTTATAATCTGTGATTCACTACCGAGTCTAGATAAAACCAGTACATTTTTCCAGTCTATTATGTTTTTATCTTTTTTATGTTCTATCTTTTTGAGTATATCTTCTGCATCATATGGGCTTACAAAATTATTTTCATCTCTTACCTCTAATAAAACAAGCGTGTGGTAACCACATTTTATATTTTTCTCTATTGTTTCGAAGAAGCTTTCAGGATGGAAGTTCTCAGTGAATATTGGTATACTTGTTGTTCCACCGAACTTGTAGATTGAAAGGCCGGTTTCTCCGACTGCAGAAAATATACTTGAGGCGTGCAAAACCCTGAAAGGTATTCTTTTTTCTCTGCATTCATAAAGCAGAGAAAAATGTGTGGTTGCCGCAAGAGGGTCACCCGGAACAAGCAAAGCAATGTTTTCTTTGGCTGATATCTCTATTATGAAATCACTTTCTATTTTCTCTCTTTCAAGTATCTCTATTTTCCTTCCTGAAATCTCTTCAAGTTTTTCAAAAAAACTAATGTCATTTAGGTTAGTATACCTCTCAAGGAATATAGCATCGCATTGCTTTATTATCTCTATAGCCCTGAAAGGCAAATCATTTAAATAATATAATCCAGTACCAATTAAATATAGCATGGTATATCAAATGGATTATCTCATATTTATCTTTGTAGTAGCTGTTCTTATAGTCGCATCAATAAGTGATTTCAGGAAGAGAGAGGTGCCTGATTCATTAAGCTACATTTTAATAGGTGGCAGTGCGCTTCTTGTCTTAAGTTATTCTGCGATTTATAGTACAGTTTCAAACCTTATCTATCTTCCATTATCTGTTCTTTTAATAAGCGGTTTTTCATATTTTATGTATCGGATAGGACAGTGGGGAGGGGGCGATGTAAAACTTCTTTTTGGGTTAAGTTTAGTCTTCACATCCATCGGTCTTTTCTCGGATAAATCATTCGTAGCGCTTTTTATAAACATACTGCTTTTCGGTGGTATCTACGGATTGTTTGGTACTATAATACTTGGCTTGGTAAAGATTAGGAAACTAAGACACTATTTTAAACCATATGATATCCCCTTTTTAATCTCCATGATTGTTGTCATTATACTTTCTGCGATTCTAATTCCTGTTCCTTTAAACATATTTATAGTAATAGCGGCTTTCATGCTTTTCTCAATGCGCTTTGTTCTTCTTGTGGCAAATAACCTAATGTATGTAAAGGAGAAAGTTGAAAAACTCACAGAAGGTGACTGGCTGGCCGAGGCTCCAAAGGACAGCAGAAATAGAAGCATAGTTCCGGAGAGAAGCACTGGCTTGACGTTAGAGGATATAAAGAAACTAAAAAGCAGCAATATAAAAGAAGTAATGATAAAAATAGGCCTGCCCTTCGTTCCTGGAATTTTGCTTGCAGTTATTATAACAATTCTCTTCGGCAATCCACTTCTTCAAATACTCTCATCTTTTTATATCTAAAAATGTGAGCAGTAAACCCTACATTCTTTAGAAGCAGGATAAAAGTTAACCCAAGAAAAGAATATAAAAATGAGATGACAAAAGCAGCAATAAAAATACTCAAAAGAGCTACCTTCGGACAAAGTAGAAGCAACGTTCAGGAAATTTAGTAAGACCTCAGATTGTGGCAGGAATCAAAGAACTGAGAACGGGTAAAACACGCCATTTGCAGGCGGTGAGCGCATGAAATAAAGGAAGCACATGAATTTATTTATAAGAGTATTTATATTTCGAATAAACTGTTGTCCTTCTCTAACTCATAATCCTCATCCGGATCTTCAGTTTCTCCATCATTAATAGAAAATTCCTTTCTTTTCATAATACACTACAATACAGTAATATACATTTAAGTATATAAATCTTTATTTGTATTGTTAAAGTATATTTAGATATGGTTTTATCAAATAAAGGCCAGCAGACTTTAGAGTTCTTAATGACCTATTCATGGGCGATAATAATTGTTGCAGTAGTAATTGTCGTATTATTCATCCTGGGGATATTCTCACCGTCAAGTTTCGTTTCTCCTTCACCTACTATGAGCGGTTTCACAGGGATAGAAGTGACTAGTGTGATAGCTAATTACACATATATAGAATTTTCACTTTCAAATTCACTTTCGGTGAGCGTTAATCTGGATGAATTTGTATTAAGATATAATAGCCTTTCAACATATAATGATGTAAAATGCCAGTACTTGACGCTTTCACCCGGTCAGAATTCAGTATGTTTTGCAAAGCTGAATCTTACCAATGCAAGGGATTCTGTACTCCTTGGTATAATTTTTTCTATAAACAGCAACATAAACGCTTCTTCGATTGGAACCATGTCTTTTGTGCCCTCTAATATACTAATACCTCTGCCTTCTGCGATAACTGAATTCACTGAAGAGGGGCTACCATCAGGTACTTTATGGTGGACAGTTTATGATGGTATAAACCATTCCTCGGCAGGATCATCTGTTGAGTTTTCCACGGCCTTTGGGGATTATTCATACACTGTTAGTAATGTTTCCTCAAATGGTTGTAAATACACTGCTTTGCCGTCTTCAGGTACACTTCAGACAGGGTTAGTTCAGCAGATAATATTTGTAAACTCATGCGCAGCTACCTTCATAGAAAAGGAATTGCCCCCAGGAACAGAATGGAATGTGACATACGCAGGGAAAATTCAATCAACTACAAATAATTTTTTGGTCTTTACAAATGAAAAGACCGGGACACACGCTTTTTCTGTTAATGATTCTATAGTCGGTGGATGTGTTTATTCTCCTTCTCCTTCATCAGGTACTTTGTCCGTAGGCAATTACCAGTATATCCGTTTCCTTGGAGTATGTACGACAACTTTTACAGAGTCAGGTCTGCCAAACGGCTATACATGGAATGTAACGTATAACGGCGTGGCTAAGTCAAACTCCTCACCAAGCAGCATATACTACTTCGGAGCACCCGGCAATTTCTCTTATTCAGTGCCGACATTCACTAATAAGTCTTCTACAGTTGACTGCACTACAGTATATACTCCTTCATCGTCTTCAGGCTATGCATCAGAAGGATCAACTGTAAAGATAGTATTTTCTCCTCTCACTACATGCGTAAATACATTTGAGGAAAGCAATTTACCTTCAGGTTATACATGGTCTGTTACATATGATAACGTTCAAAACAGTGCAACCACCCCAAATAATATAGTAACGACAACAAGACAGAGTAATTCCGGTATATTTACCTATACAGCAACCGCAACTACTCCGAGTTTAACCTGTACAGCGCCTTCTGCTTCAGTTCAGCAAGGAACTACATACGATTTTTCGTCATGGACATGCACAACGACATTTACAGAATCCGGCTTGTCTTCCGGTACGCAGTGGTATGTAGACTTTGACAGCACCAATCAAAGTTCTACATCTACAACAAATGTATTTACGACAGCTGCAAGTAGCAGTAGTCTGAGTTATACGGTATACAATGTTTATGTTTCAAATGCAAATGGGTTAAACTGTCAGGCGATATACACTCCTTCTCCAAGCTCAGGCACAACCTATACTGGAATAAGTATTCCTATAACATTCTCCACCACTGGAACTACATGTATTACTACTTTTGATGAGAGTGGTCTTCTTTCAAGTTATCCCTGGAATGTGACTTATAACAGCGTAACACACGGATTTATCCAGGCTACAAACACTCAATTCAAAACAACAACAAGTGGAAGTTCTATACCGACTTACAGTTTTTCACTGCCTACCCTAAGTTCATCTACAATTGAATGGGCATATGGTACATCAAGTTATCAGGGAGAAGTTTTTGATGGTATGCCAGTACAGCCTTTCCCTTCTTCGTTAAGCGATCTTAACAACAATGGTGTTGCATGCAGTTCACCATATGATTCACAGGGTTATACTGCAGTGGCTTATGTATACTTTTCTTCTTCTGTAACATTTGATGTATGGACAGATGACGCCACTGCTATATTTTATGCTCCTTATGGCAGCAGTTCGTGGACAAGTGTCTTTGGAAGCAGTGCATGGGCAGGACAGGGCACTTCACCAACTACTTCTCCTTACACTGCTACAGTTACAGTTACTCCGGGGCTTTATGAATTAGCCGTTGATTGGACAAATATCTGTGCTCCGGGGGCAAGTATTGTTGTTATAAATGGTGCAGAGTCAGTTTCTCCGCAGTTTAATGTAATAGGCTGGACGCCTTCAAGCAACAGCGTTCAATTATTGCCATATTCAGATGTAACCGCTAATCCCGCAGATCCTTCGGGGATAACTGTAGAGCAGACAGGTTCATGGTCCCCGTCCTCACCATTCGGGTACATAACAAGCGTATTTACTCCTTCTCCGGCTTCAGGCAGTTTAGAAGCAGGTAACACACAGTCAGAGTCATTCTCTCAGGTAAATAACTCATATACTTCTTTCTATGCCGAGAATATGCCACCTGGGGCTTCCTCATTTTCCGTTTCTTATGATGGAGTACAAGCTTCTGCATCCTCAGGTTCCTTTGCAGCTGTTAGTCAAAGTAATATAGGTAGCCCCTCAACGTATACAGCAACAGCTTCTGTTACAGCAAGCGACAGTGTTTCTTGTTCTTCTTCAGCTTCGGTTAAACAGGGAACAACATATACTTTTACAACATGGGACTGTTCTATACCAATAACTGTTTATAATCCTTCGTCATCGGCTACACCCTCTCCGTTCGATCAGGAAGTATTCATAGATACAAATCTGTATTCTTCTTTTCTGGCAAGTAATATGCAAAATGTGGAATTCACATATAACGGGAACGTATTAGACAGCTGGTATGAGGGTAATTATGAAAACACACAAAACAGTATAAATCTGAAAAATGCAATCTTCTGGCTTAAACTTCCGCAGATAGGTGGTGGAGGAAGCGAGACAGTATATGCCAATTTCTATTACCCAACATCAATTAATTTATTTAATAGTAACACAGTTGGAGAGGCTCCACAGCTTTCATCTACTTATGCAGAATATGATAATGGCGGAAACGTCTTCTTCAATGGTTACTGGAATTATGCAGGAACTTCCCTTCCGTCAGGTTTTTCAACCGTAAATACCGGCGGAGAGAGCGGGGAGTCGATTACTGTTAATAATGGCTTATCAATAGTTTATCCAAACAACTGGTGGTATGTTTATGGTGTAAACGGGCCAAGTTACAATCCATCTCTTATACTTCAAGCTAGCATTGCTGTTTCTGATTTTAATGGCATGGATTCACAGATAGGTTGGCCTTCTTCTGATTCAGGATCTGTGCAGTCATATGGTGGCTGCTCAGTTTTTACTGGCTATACAATAGAAAGCAACGCGGGTAATGGTTATTCATTGACCTACCATCCAGGTACAAACAACCCATGTACTACTTTAAGTTCTGTTTCAACCGGCTTATCAAATAATACTTTCTATACTTACAGTGCTTATTGGGAAGGAACAGGAAATGAGGGGGGATCTTTTTCTCCGCCTTATCTTGGAACAGTATCCTCTACCAACACTGCAGTCTCTCAGTCAAATACCCAT
Source organism: archaeon (assembly GCA_037443005.1). Lineage (GTDB taxonomy): Archaea > Nanobdellota > Nanobdellia > Parvarchaeales > Parvarchaeaceae > Parvarchaeum. Next base: position 20,478 of record JBBIPE010000004.1, on the reverse strand, counting down.
TTCTTTTTGGGGCTATATGATAACGATGCGGGCCAAGGAGGCACTGAAACAATTGACTGGACAAGGCTTTTGCCTTACACTTCTTACAGTTTATCCCCTTCTTATTCTAATCCAGGGGGAGTATCTTCTGGCTATTCAGCGACGTATCCGCAGGGAATTCTATCGACGGTTAATTATCCATATACTGATCCTTCTGCTCCATCCTGCAATGGATACGAGCTCGGTACATCTTCCGATCATACAAATTTATACGGAGAATGTAATTGGGGAGGCGGTACAGTGACTCTTTACTTTGCGGGAGGTGACGCCGGATATGCCGGTTTCACTCTTGTTACATCGGCGGGACAAATAAACATAGGCGGCAGCTCTGATAATCTTTGCTTGGACACTACAGGCGGGAGTGCAGAACTTACTCTTTATTTGCCAGCACAGACTTTGTATATACATGTAGGCACTGGTGATGGTAGTGGAAGTTGTGGCAACGGGGGTTTGTTGATTAACTGAGTAATAATGGAACGTAAAACAAAAATTTATAGTTCAGTAATAATTGTAATACTGATTTTATTATTTCTTATACTTCTAATAAAAATCAGCAGTACAACGGAATTTAGCTCCTATAATCAAGTATTGGCTTACGAGTTAAATTCAATAAATCATTACAGTGGAAACCTTACACTCAGTTATAGCGGAAACTTCTCAAGCAACCAGCCGTTTTCTGCTTACAATCTAGATATACCATTTAGTATTCCTTTTAATTATACGATATACAGAGCAGGCAAAATTGAACTGACACAATTAAACTTGTATTATCAGATGGATGGAGCTTTTGCCCTTCAAGCTATAGAAAACAATCAAACCTTTATTAATTCTGTAAGACAATACATAGACAATGGAACCAAAGTGATTGATAATCTTTCCAGGGCGGATTCTTTAATTTCCAAATACAAAAACATATCTGCTCCTCTTTCAAAAATAGGATTCTCTAATGCTTCCGGTTTTTACATATGCTCTGCTTATCCAAAAAATTACACTCTCGGTATTTACAGTTGCGGTTTGGTTTCAAATTCCAGCGAGGTGGGGTTAAAATATCTTATATATAACCTCTCTCAGGTTTCAGCACATGCGGTAGGTTTTGATGTAAATTTATTAAACCTAAGTGTAAAATTCACAGGTATATCTTCCTTTAAAAACGAATCCTGCGATATTTACAGGCTTTTTTCGATTATTAAAAATTATACGCCGGTTTCAGGCAACATAGACTCTTTGGCTTATATAAATGGCACAGAATGCATATCGACAGAATTCGGGATGCCTTTGTATGAATTTATAACTCTGGAGATGCCTTTGGAAAAAATAAATTCTTCCCTGAACTTAACACTGAATTATCTGTCAAATTCCGTTCCAAGCAATGTAGGCAAATTTCCAAACGGCTATGTATTGAATCTTACTTACGGGTCAATATCCTGATTCTGTCTAAGTTATAGTATACTGCTGCAGAGGGTGAAGAATTTTTCACTCTCTTTGTTAAGCATACAAAAGCTTTATAAACCTTTTCAGCTTATTAGATACTTATCGGTTAAACAATAATATGCACTTCTCTATTCGAAATAGGGAAGGAAGTGTCGAGCTGGTAATACAGCAATGTGACTGTGTGATTTGCTAATTCCAAGCTATTAGATGGATGACTTGGTTCAGGAGCCGAAGAAGGACGCAGCAAGTTGCGATAATGATGCGGTAGGCGCAGACGACCGTTGATCGCATCGTTTCTGAATGCGTGATGCCTATGCGTAAGCATAGATTCTTTTCTTCATGAAAAGAAAGGGAACGCAGGGAACTAAAACATTTTAGTACCTGCAGGAAAAGAAATCAATAGAGATTCCCCCAGTAATGGCGAACGAAAAGGGAACAGGGCGAACCGAATCCGCAGCAATGCGGAAATGTGGTGTGATTCATGGTTGTGTTGAGGAAGGCAAAGTCGGCTGGAATGCCGCGCCATAGAGAGTGACAGCCTCGTAGTTTTTCAATACATAATCATCATACAGAGTAGCAGAGGTCGATACTCTTCTGTGAATATAGGTGTCAAAAACATCTAACCCTAAATACTACCTGAAACCGATAGCGAAGAGTAGCGTGAGCGAAAGTTGAAAAGCACTCTCGACGAGAGGGCGAAAAGAACCTGAAATCTAATAGTTATAGTTGTTGCGGCGCGTTGTGAACCTGTGAATAAATAAACAGGCTCAAGTGTTGCAACATCCTTTTAGCATAAAGGGGCAGGGAGTTTACGGGCATGGCGAGGCTAACGAAAGGAAGCCGGAGCGAAAGCGAGTGTCTCTGACACTGGTAGGAAACTGCCATAAGTCATGTCTGTAAGACCCGAAGCCGCGCGATCTATACCTGGGCAGGCCGAAGTAGGGATTACTCTCTATGGAGGGCCGACCTGGTCGGTAACTACATCGTCAGTTGACCTGGGTATAGGGGCGAAAAACCAATCGTGCGCGGCGATAGCTGGTTCCCATCGAAATATCCCATAGGATAGCTTATATCCGAATTCTAAAAGAGGTAAAGACACTGATTGTGTTGGTAGGGATCGAAAGGTCCCACAACATTGTCAAACTCAGAATTCCTTTAGAAATAGATATAAGTTGGGTGTATGGCGTAAAGTTTTACACCGAAAAGGAAACAACCTAGCCATGAGTTAAGGCCCTTAAATGTTTACTAAGTGCAAGAAAGAGAAACCATTTCTAAAACAGTTGGGAGGTGGGCTCAGAAGCGGCCATCCTTCAAAAAGTGTGTTACAACTTACCAACCTAGATATGGTAACTCGAAAATGGACGGGGCTAAGTAAGCTGCCGAAACTCATGATTTTGATGAATAATCAAAATGGTAGATGGGCGTGCCTGCGGACTAGAAGTCTTTCCGTGAGGAGAGATGGATCTGCAAGGTATTGAGAATCCTGCCAGGAGTAGCAAATAAATGGGTGAGAATCCCATCCGCCGCATGTGCAAGGGTTCCTTGTTTTAAGCTTATCTAACAAGGGTTAGTCGGTCCTAAGTTTTGCGTCGAAAGGTGCAAGGCAAATGGGAATACGTTTAATATTACGTAACCACGGCGGTTTTATCGTTTATTACGCATTGAGATAAGTGGAGTAGTCCAGTCAGATTATATACAAGCGCGATGCATTCGAGAGACGTAATGTCGAGAAGATGCAGAAGCGCTTATAATGTAGCAATACATCCATTGATTCCCGGTGCCCATGAAAATATAAACGTTATGAACCGCAGTGACCGTACCGAAGACCGACACAGGTGCACTGGCTGAGAAGGCTAAGGCGAGGGATTTAAACAGGGTAAGGGAAATCGGCAAGTTAGTCCCGTAAGTTCGCAATAAGGGATCCCTGATTTGGTCTTAAAAGCTAAATCAGGGCGCAGTGACGAAGGGAGTCTAACTGTTTACTAAAAGCATAGCTGGCTGCTAGAGAGCAATCTTTTGTACAGCCGGCGACATCTGCCCAGCATTGGTATCCGAAAATCTGTTCCAACGGGTATAAGGACCAATTAGCGGCGGAGGTAACTGTGACCTTCTTAAGCAAGCATAATCCATTGCCAATTGATTGTTGGCTTGTGAACGATGTAATGAGATTCCCGCTGTCCCTACCTTGAAACCCGCGAAACCACCGTCCTGGTGCAAAGGCCAGGGACCTCCACTGGGTCAAAAAGACCCCAGGAACTTTACTGCAGTCTCTTGTTGTGGTACTAAGTTGATAGGCATAGAGTAGGTAGTAGGCGTTATGCTCGCTGTTCCGGCAGCGAGATAGCCGAAAGTGTAACACTACCCTTATTGACTTATACCACTTACCTTCGGGAACAGCAGGTGATGGGCAGTTTTGCTGGGGTGGCAATCCCACGAAAAGATAACATGGGAGCCCAAAAGTCATCTTAGGCGGTATAGAAATCCGCTGTTAAGTGCAATGGCAAAAGATGGCTTGACTGCGCACTGCATAGCAAAGTGCACAGAGGCGAAAGCCGGGCATAGCGAACACGAATGCGTGTTTTTTTGACTCCTTCGTATGACAGAAAAGCTACCCTGGGCGTAAGAGAGTTGTTGCGGATGATAGTTCATATTGACTTCGCAGCTTGCTCCACAGTCTTTGGCTCTCCCCATCCTGGTTGTGCACAAGCAGCCAAGGGTACAGGTGTTCACTGGTTAAAGGGGACCGTGAGCTGAGTTTAGGCCGCCGCGAGGCAGGCCGGTAGTTAACTAGTGGAGGTGGTCGATGCTTGAATGGAAGATTCGACTAGTACGAAAGGAACAGCGATTCGGCGTCACTAGTTAGCGGTTATCCGACAGGGTACGCCGCGTAGCCACACGCTATGGGATAAGAGCTGAAGGCATCTAAGCTCGAAACCCTCCGTAAAAATAGGCATCGTTAAGGCTGGGGAAGAAGACCCCGTTGATAGAATCGGCGTGTAAGGATCAAGGCGAAAGCCGAGATTTTCAGCGCACGATTACTAATCAGCCAAAACTTCGCAAATCACACAGTCACATTTAAACCGTATTTTTTATAGAATTTTTATTGTTTTTATTTTACTTTCAGTTTGTAATATCTTTCTTATATTTTGTGAATCTTAGGATAGATAATATCAAAAGACTGAAAATAGCAATATGTCCGGTTGTACATAGTATGCATATATAATGTATAAGGAAAATTTCCGTATATATGAGATAAACAGCTACTATAGCACCGAATACACTTAAACCAAGTATTCCTATAGAAGCTAATTTTTTAATCTTTTTTGTTTTTCCACGGAGCTTTATTAATGAAAGTGCTATAACTATGGAGAAGAATGCAATTCCGTAGTAATACCAGCTTATTCCGAAAAGCGTTGAATAGCTGCTGGTAGCAACCTTAGAACAGCTTACTATTGGACTTATTATATCACAGCTGTTTTTTGCTATTATATCTAAGCTAAACGTGAAAAGAAGATAGATCATCGCGCCGAGACCAAGCAGGCCGAAAAAGAGCGTTAAATAATCAAGTAATCTTTTATTTTTCATTTATCCCCAATATTTGCTTTTTTGATTGCGTTTATCAATATCTTTATTGCTTCGTCTATCTCTTCCACATTTTTTGCACCAGTGCAGACTATCTTTCCAGTTCCAAATAAAAGAAATGTTATCTTTGAATTTACAAGCTTGTAGACTAATCCTGGAAACTGTTCGGGGTTATACTCCGTTTCATCTATATTGTATGCTATCTTATTTAGGTCAAGAGTTCTGCTTAGGTTTCCGCTTGCTACAATGTTCTGTATATCTATCTTCCATTCGCTTTTTACCGTTACGCCCACTTTCTTTAGTTCTTTTAGCAGTCTTATCATGGCCGTCTTTATATCATCTTTAGATCTTCCACCGGTGCAGACAAGCTTTCCACTTCCAAAAACAAGAAAAGTCACATGTATGTCAGGAAACCTAAAAACCAATCCCGGAAACTGTTCGGGGTTATATTTTGTATTTGGTAGTTTTTTAAGCTTGTTAAGCGGTATCTGTACTCTAAGCGAGATACTCGCAACAACATTCTCTACTTTGTATATCTTTGTGTTAACCATTATTCATACGCCTCAATAACGATATTATTGTTCGATATATTTAAATCTTGTATTTTCAATAACTTTTCGCTTTTTCCCTCAATGCTGCCGGTTTTTGATAGTACATCCTTTATTACCGCCTCTTTAATGCTGTTGTTTTCCTCGTTGTTTATAGTTACATTAAGCTTTATGCTGTCAGTTCTTTTAAGGCCAAGTTCTTTTCTTATATTCTGTACGGCTCTTATTATCTCTCTTTTTATCCACAGGACATTTACCTCATCATTTGCAGCGGAATCCAAAAGTATTACATCATCATTTGTGCAGAACTGTGCTATGTCCTTTGATTTTGGTTTTAAATCTATTTCAGTTGAGAGTATTTTATAGTCCTTTCCTTCAGAGCTAAGCTTAAGTCCGCTTTTCAGGTTCCTTATAACAGTTTCCTTTGTAAGTTCAAGGAATTTTGATGTTGCAATTGTTATATCATTCTGCTGCATTCTCTGCTTGAGTTTTGAAAAGTCTATCATAGGTTCGAATTCATCTGGATTTAAGTCATAAGTTATGTGCAGTATATTGCCTAGCCTTATTATTATATCCTCTAGGATCTGAGTTGAATAAGTCGTTGGTAGATACAGATTTTTAACGGGCCGCCTCAGGTTCAGTTTAAGCTTTTCTCTTGCATAAAGTATTCCCTGCAGAATATCCATTGTTTTCTGCATCCTTGACTCCAAGTCACTATCTATAAGTGACTCGTTTGAAGCAGGAAACTGGCTTGTTAGTGTGCTTCCTCTCTTTTCTATGCTTTTGAATACAGATTCTGATATGAAAGGCATAAATATAGACGAAGCTATTGAAAGCTCCTTTAGGACATGCTCAAAAGTCTTAAATGCAGTGTAATCACTTTCATCAAACATTCTGCCTTTTGCAAGTTTCAGGTAAGTCCTGCTAAAATCATTTGTTATGAAATTTATTATCTTGTTAAGTGCGGAATCCGTCCTAAATTCATCCAAATCTGCATTAACCTCCTTTTTTATCATGTTCCATTTTGATATTATCCATCTGTCCTCGGTTCTCAGGCTTAATTCATCTGTATTATCATTCTTTAAAATATCCTTCGCGGAGGTGTATAGCTTTTCCATGTTATAGAATAGGTTTATTACCTTTGTATCATCCTTTAAATCATTTAGAGTAAACACCGCAACATCCTCCAAATTATGCTTCAATAGCGTTATTCTCAGTGCATCTCTGCTGTATCCTTCTTTTATTAGTTCTGAAATAGGCTTGTAGTTTCCTTCGCTTTTTGATAGCTTGTTACCGTCTTCTCCGACCACAAATCTGTGCATAGCTACGTTTTTATAAGGCAGTAAACCAGTTGCTATATACCCCATCACAAGAAGCGAATAAAACCAGCCTCTTATCTGGTCGTTTCCTTCGGATATGAAATCAGCGGGAAAGTATCTTCCGAATTCCTCCTTTTTCGCGGGATAGTTAAGACATGCGAATGATGCAGATCCGGAATCAATCCAAACATCCATAACATCCGGAACTCTTTTCATCTCTCCGCCGCATTTCTCGCATTTTATTCTTACATTGTCAAGGCTGCTTTTATGCAAATCTTTTATCTCTTTTATCCCTGCTTTCAATAAAAGCTCATTTTTGCTTTCTATTACAGTAGTGTTGTCGCATTTCTCGCATTTCCATATAGGCAAAGGGGTATTCCAGTATCTCTGCCTTGATATAACCCAGTCCTGTGCGTTTGCAAGCCAGGACTCAAACATGTCTTCTGATATATGTGGAGTCCATTTTATCCCCTTTGACGCTTTAATCAATTCTTCTTTTATATCTGCTATACTAAGAAACCACTGTCTGCTTGACATGGATATAAGCGGTGTTTTACAACGCCAGCAGTGCGGATATTTGTGGATTATCTTCCTTACTGCAAAAAGCATTCTCTTCTTTTCAAGGTAGTCTATTATCTTGTCATTTACGTTTAGAACATCCTCACCTGCAAGCCAGCCGCTTTCTTTGGTGAATTTTCCGCTTTCATCTATAGGGGAAAGTATGGGAAGATTGTTTGCAATACCTATCTTGTAATCTGATTCACCATGGCCTGGTGCGGAATGGACTAAACCAGTACCTTCACCTATCTCTACAAATTGGGTTCCTTCTTCCGATGATATTTCCTTTCCGTCTATTATTATTCCGATTTTATCCTTGTTCTCTGCAATCTGAGGTATATCAGGAAAGGGATGTTCATACTTTAAACCGAGCAGTTCTACGCCCTCAAATTCTCTCTTTATCTTGTATTCTTTTCCAAGCTCCTTTAGAACGGATTCTCTTTCCTTTGCTAGAATGATAGTTTTCTCCTCACTTTCAACTTCTATATATTTGAAAGTGCTGTTGATAGCAACTGCCGCGTTGGATGGTAGAGTCCATGGTGTAGTGGTCCATACAAGAAGGTATCTTCCGTCATCCATCTTAAAGAGTACATATACAGATTTATCCTCTTTATCATAGTACTTATCTCTTATCTCATAATTAGCCATCGGCGTTCCGCATCTTACGCAGAACCATGTTGCCTTTAAACCAGAGTATATGAGCCCTTTATCATATGCTTTTTTTATGGCATACCAAACGGATTCTATATATTCGTCTTTATACGTTTTGTAAGGCTCATGGGAATACCACATTACGGCATAATCCAGTATTATATCTGTGTTAAGCTTAATGTAGCTTTCAACAAGGTTTTTGCATTCATCTACAAATTTTTCCTCTCCGAATTCCTTTATCTCTTTTTTATTTTTAATGCCAAGTTTCTTCTCCACAACCACTTCTATGGGCAGCCCTTGCGTATCCCAACCTGGTTGGGCCCTTACATCGAATCCTTTCAAGAGTTTGTACCTTATTATAGAATCCTTTATGAATATGCCATACATAGTGCCCTGGTGTACTTCATTAGTGACAAACGGAGGACCATCAAGGAAATAGAATTTTTCTTTTCCCTTGTTTTTATTCAGGGCCTTATCCCACATCTTCTTCTTTTTCCAGTCTAAGTTAAGCTTTTTCTCAGTTTCTGATGCATTGTAAAATTCGGCCATAGACTTTCTAATAGCATTTTATTTATATATATGTTATTATGGTTCTAGAATGCAATCTAAATAATTTAAACAACGTGAACGTAAAATCCCACGTTCTTTAGAAAAGGGATGAAAGCGAACTAAAGAAAAAATATAACAATGAAATGATAAAACAAAATTATAGATGTGAGAAGATCCTACGGATTAAGAATCTATCTAGCACTAATTATGTCCTATAAGGTACGATTTCTTGTCTATAATCTCTTTATAATCTTTTTTCAGTTCATCCGCTACTTTCTGATCATTTGGAAAACCCAGGCCGGTTCCAGTTCTATCATTGATAATGACGATTTTATTCTTTGTATCTGCTTTCATTACTAGATTTATTAGAACTCCCATATTCTCAAGTTTTGTGTGCTGTATAATCACTTCGCCACGTTTATTGTCTACATGTTTGTCCTGGAAATAATGGGATAGTCTGTCAGTCTCTGATTTTTCAAATTCCTCTCTGTATGCCTTTGCTTCTCTAAAGAAACGCTCTGCAGTTCTTGTTATATCCTCCTGCTTTACGCTCCACATATCTGTTAAATTTTTTATTATGCTTTGTGTTTCCTCTATATATTGAAGTGCTGGTTTATAGGCTTTAAAAACAATTCTTACAACTCCATCCTGTATCCTTTCAGTTTTTACTATTTTTATAAGCCCGACTTCTCCGGTTCTATTGCAGTGTAAACCGCCGCAGGCTTCAACATCGTAATCCTTTATCTTTACTATCCTTAATTCAGCGTTAGGCACTGCTCCTCCCTGGTATATTGACATGCCATAAGCACTCTCTGCCTTGTCTCTTTGAATTAATTCTGCACTTATCTCTCTGTCATCAGCTACTATATCATTTGCAAGCTGTTCTATAGCATTTACTTGATCATCGGTTAATCTGTCAAAGTAAGTTATATCCAAATGCGCCTTGTCAACGTCTTTTTCTGCCCCGTTTTGATACACGAAATCTCCTAGAATCTGGCGACAGGCCTGATTGATTATGTGTGTTGCAGTGTGGTGTCTTCTGAGCAGTTCTCTCCTTTCTTTGTCTATTTTTATTTTTACTTTCTGGCCCTCTTTTAAGCCTTTTAACGTTTTCAGATAATGGATTATAACATTATCAAATATTTTTGCATCTGTAACTCTGTCGTTATCTATAAAACCATTGTCTGCTTTCTGGCCTCCCATTTCTGGGTAGAATAAAGTTCTGTCAAGTATGACTTTATCGGGTTTTATGATTTTTATTATATTTGAATACCCTTCAGTTAGTTTCTCATCGTAGAAAAGTTTCTTTGTCTCTGGAATTCCCTGTATAATCTTAGCTTCTGGATATCCTTTTTTTACCTGTTTTCTGCGGTTAATGCTGCTGTAAAAATCCTCCGGTAGTATTATATTTTTACCGGATGATTCAGCAGCATTCTTCAAATCATCGATGGTTATACCGTTCGATTCATAAAGTTTAAGCATCTTGTTGCTGTCTATCTTTCCTTCAGCAATAGTTTCATATATTATCTTTTGATTTCTCTTTTTGAAATCGTTGTACCTTTCTATCTCTTTGTTTATTATATCTTCGCATTTGGTTTGAATAAGCTCAGGATAAAGACCCTTCAACTCTTTTTTATGTTCGTTTATAACCTCATTCAAGTCTATTTTCCATCTCTTTGAATCTATGAAATTAAGCGCTCTTCTAAGTATATTTCTAAGATTATACCCGCCACCTACATTGCTCGGCAGTGCGCCATCATGTATGGCAACCAATAATGTTCTTGTGTGGTCAGCTATGGAGTAAATTGCCTGCATATCATTGATTATGTTTTTTATCTCTGCTGTGTTTAATTTGGTGTTCTTTGCTATTATCTCTATTGCATCATTTATTTCAATTTTCTCAAAATCAAATCTTCCAAGGTATTCATACACTTTTTTTATGTCATAATCTTTGTAGTTTACTCCTGTTTTTTTCTTCAGTAATTCTATAACTTTTGGAAAAGTTGCTTCATATATTGTAGGAGTCCTATTTGATATCCATGACCATCTCTCCAGGCCAGCGCCCATATCTATTGTTTTTGTTGGTATGTTAGAAAGACCCTTTTCGTCTATTATATAACGCATGTAAACCTGGTTTCCAAGCTCTATCCCGCCTGCAAAATATTCCAGGCAGCTTCCAGCATATCCTGCACCGGCCCAGGCATCCTCTATGAAGGTAAGCTCTTCTCTTTTTATCTTTAGTCCCTTCAACAGCCAGTCAGTTATATATTTTATCGCTTCACTGTCAAAATATGTCTTCTTCTTTTTTGTGTTGAAAGCGGCTTCTTCAGCCATTACAAAGCTGGTCAAATGCCTTCCGGATAAGCCAACATTGTTTATATCGTTAAACCTCAGGCAAATCTGCGGGATTACAAGAGGATTTGCAGGAGGCTCAGCTATGCCTTTTATGACATAAGGTGCAAAATCATCTATCGCTGCTTCTACAAAGTATATATCATCTCTCCATCTTGCAACTACAGGGTATCTTTTTATTTCCGTGTGCTTTAGCTTTGAAAAAAACCCTGCGAATTTATTCCATATCTCAGTGTAATCCGCCTTTAAATTCGATATATCCTTATTAAAAAAAGTATACTCTCCTATGCAGTCTACATCACCACATTTATCCTTTTCTGTAAAACTCCAGAAATGTTTTCCGCATACACTGCATTTGTATCTCTGCAGGCCCATTTTCTTAAGTGAATCCACAGGAACAAGCTTTTCCGGATTCTTTTCCAGCTGGCTCCTTATAAGCTCCTCAACCTCTTTTTTTTCCATTTTCAAGATTAGATAATAAAATAATGACAATAGACTTATTAATATTACATATGACCTTATTATTTAAATGGATGGCCGTGGTAGTTTAGCTAGGCAGAATAATGGGTTGTGGCCCCGTTGACCCGGGTTCAAATCCCGGCTGCGGCCCAGTTAATGTTTTATTTACTGCGTGTATAACTTGTTAGCATGAGCGCAGATTCTTACCACCAGATTATATCAGAGGAAGTAAAGCGGCAGTATTCCATCATAGGAAAAATAAAACCTGTGAATATACCTTTGGCTTCTGACGTTGCAGACAGGATAGAAGGTCTTTTATCGGTTTTAGATCATAATCTTATAAACAGCGGCCTTGCCAGTTTCATAAGAGAAGCTGAGAAAAAATATGGCCCGAATGACTGGAGGGTGGCTATAGACAGCGCAATAGCAACTGCAGATTCAAAATTCGTAAAGTTTGACAATATACATGATGCGATAGAACTTGGTATACGCGTTGGTTTAGCCTATATAACTTCTGCGATAGTCTCGGCCCCGCTTGAGGGTTTCGTAAAACTGGAATTCAAGAAGAGAATGGATGGCAGTGAATATTTTGCATGTCATTTTGGAGGACCTATAAGGGGTGCAGGAGGGACAGCAGCAGCTTCCGTGGTTGTAATATCAGATGCACTAAGAGAACACTTCAATTACGGTAAGTATGACGCAACACCTGGTGAGATAAGCAGGATAAAAGTCGAAGTTACTGATTACAATGATTATGAGGCAAGACTGCAGTATCTACCAAGCATAAACGAGCTTGATTTTCTCCTTAAAAACATTCCCATAGAGATAGAGGGTGACCCTACGAGTGAGAGGGAAGTTTCAGCCTATAAAAATCAGCCAAGGATAAAGACAAACAGAATAAGAGGGGGTGTTTGCCTTGTACTATGTGAAGGATTTGCACAGAAATCCAATAAAGTGAATAAACTTCTTAAAGGTTTTGCAAAAAGTTATAACATAGAAAAGGACTTTGACTTTCTTCCAGAATATCTTAAACTTAAGGAATTATCACATGCAGAAAAAGGAAATGAATCAAAGGAAAGTGAAATCAAGCAGAAAGTTCTTCCAAATTATCGATATCTTGAGGAGCTGGCTGCAGGGAGGCCTGTTTTTTCATATCCTTTGACAAGTGGCGGTTTTCGTCTCAGATACGGAAGAAGCAGGACATCTGGATTAGCAGCAGCCTCCATAAATCCGGCCACAGATGTAATATTATTGGATTTTATAGCAACCGGCTCACAGCTAAGGGTTGAGCTTCCGGGAAAGGCATGTGCCGTTACTCCATGTTCCACAATAGATGGGCCCATAGTAAAGCTTAAGAATGGCTCAGTAAAAAGGATAAACACTGTAAAGGAAGCAAGACTTTTTCTGAATGATATAGCGGAGATACTCTATATAGGAGACATACTTTTCAATTACGGTGACTTTTCGGAGCAGGGGCATCTCCTTATGCCTTCCCCTTTCGTTCCCGAGTGGTGGGATAGAATAGTCGAGAGCAAGGGCGCAGAAGCGGTTTCATCTGCTGATAAACTTAAAAAGTTTGATGATTATAAGGATTTTTCAATAAAGCTTTCCATTCCGCTACATCCAAAGTTTCTATATTTCTGGTCGCAGATTACCTATGCACAGCTAAAGGACTTAATAGAGTACGTTCATACAAATGCCAAGGTAGAATTGCAGAAGGGCATAGGCGAAGAAGGATATAAAATACTCTACCTTCCTTTCAACAACAGTATAAAGAGAACAATGGAGATTCTTGCTTTGGAGCACTACCTGAAGGGAAATTCTATAGTTGTCGAAAACGCCGATGCATTTCTTTTTACGCTTGGTTATAATAGTGTTAATTTTGACAACATACTGCTAAAAATAGGCCAGAATTTTTCAAATTTGGATCTTTTAAGCAGTATATCGGGGTTGAAAATAATGGATATAGCCGGCACTTTCATAGGCGGCAGACTGGGAAGGCCCGAAAAGGCAAAGATGAGAGAAATGGACACAAATCCAAATGTTATATTTCCAGTTGGTGATGGGGGCGGAGTTTCCAGGAATATAATTGTTGCTGCACAGAAAAGTAGTATAACTGCAGATTATGGATTATTTCACTGTGATAAATGTGATATAGACACGATCTTCAGTAAGTGTGATATATGTGGGTCTCAAACAAGAAGATTGAGGTACTGTAGGGTTTGTGGTAAGAAAACAGAGGATGAGATACACCACGGAAAGCCCACTTTGCAAAAATCAAGACAGGTAATAAATCTGAATTCTTACTTGAACAGGGCCTTTAAAAGACTTAAGTTAAATGAAAAGCCACAAAATATAAAAGGTGTAAAAGGGGTATTTAATTCCACAGGAGAAATAGAACCTTTGGAAAAAGGAATACTGCGTTCAATCTACGGTTTGAATGTAAATAAAGATGGGACAGTTAGGTTTGATGCAATAGAGGTTCCTATAACACATTTTAAACCAAAGGAAATAGAGACAAGCATAGAAAAATTAAGGGAGCTAGGGTATACAAATGATATATATGGCAATGAGCTTGAAAATCCAGAGCAGATACTTCAGCTAAGGCAGCAGGATATAATACTACCGACATTTGGTGATAAGAATCAAAATGCAGCAGAGGTTTTCTTCCGCGTTTCAAATTTTATAGATGATATGCTTGTCAAATACTATTCAAAGGATAAAATAATGAATGTTAACTCCTCTGCTGATCTAATTGGAAAGCTCGTAGTCGGGCTTGCACCGCATACATCTGCTGGAACAGTTGGCAGGATAATAGGTTTTTCCAAGACACAGGGGCTTTTTGCCCATCCTTTTTTCCATGCGGCTATGAGGAGAAACTGCGACGGGGATGAAGCTGCCTTGATGCTGCTGACAGATATGCTCCTAAATTTCGATAGAAATCTTTTGCCAGATTCAAGAGGGGCAAGGTATATGGATTCCCCCCTAGTTATCTCCTCAAAACTGGATCTTGAAAGTATAGACTCCGAAGCATATAATCTAGATATAGTAAATAAATATCCCGTTGAATTCTACGAGGCCACATTGAATTATGCCAAGCCATCAGATGTGAAAATAATGCAGGTAAAGGACATACTTAAAGAGCCGGATAAAACAATATTTTTTACGCATGATACAGAAGACATAAATGACGGCGTTAATGTCTCATCATATAAGACACTTGGTACAATGCTGGAAAAAGTATCACAGCAGATGTCTCTCCAGGAGAAGATAAGAGCGGTTGATGTCTCAGACGTGGCAAAAATAATAATAGACCGGCATTTCATAAAGGATATAAAAGGAAATCTTCGTAGATTCGGAGTGCAGGAATTCCGTTGTGTTAAATGTAATCAGAGGTACAGAAGGGCACCGTTGATTGGTAAGTGCATAAAATGCGGCGGAAATTTAGTTTTAACATCCAGTGAAGGAAACATCAAGAAATATCTTTCAATATCATTAGATATAGCAAATAAATATAATATATCGGCTTATCTCAACGATGAACTGCATCTTATAGACGCTGAATTGAAAAGTATATTCGGAGAAAAGATTGAAAAGCAGACCTCTCTTCTAACTTTTTAAGTGCTCAAGCGCATTGTCGAATTTGTCCAGTATCTCTTCAAATATGAGTTCTTTTGTTATACCATCTTCCTTTATGTTTATCTTTTTCTTGCCTATAGCTAGGAAATTTATCTGGTAGCTATCTCCTTTCTTTTTTATCTTTTTTATGTTTATTTTTATTGATTTTATTTTGGCTGAGTTAATAAGAAAATTCTCTCTCTTTGATATTTCATTTCTGACAAGCACTGTAAATTCCCAGTCATAATCTCCGGATATTGAAAGGTCTATGCTTTCCATTACATTTTTACCGCTGAGTAAATCTAATATTTTGAGTCTGCTAAGCATCCCAACAGGCTTGCTATCACTGTCTATAACTACCCCGCTTTTTATCTTTGAGCTAAGCATCATCTCAATAGCTCTTCTAAGATTAAGAGTCAGGCTTAGCTTTGGTATTTCAGTCTTTGCTATCTCCATAACATTTCTTTCAGTAGGCTGTCTTTCTTCTTTGTACATGTCCTTTTTGCCTTTTGTCTTCTTTAGTTTCTCCTGAAAAATGTAACTTGATATATCTGATATTGATACTTGAGCTATTAATTTTCCGAAGTTATCAACTACAGGCAGGTTGTCTATCTTGTTTATCCCTGCAAGTTTTTGTGCCCTTCCGATAGTGTCATCCGTTCTGAGGATAGGAAAGCGCTTTATTGTGATGTCTTCAACCTTGTATGAATCAAATAACCTGTCATTTATAAGAAGTTTGAGTATGTCAAAATCAGAAACTATACCTATAACCTTTTTGTCTTCGTCTATGACAGGCAGAGCACCTATTCCAGAATCCTGCATTAACTCTATCGTCCTGCTTATATCATCCTTTGGCATTATAGAGGGTGTCTTCTGGATAAATTCGCTTACTTTGGAGGTTCGGTTTATGTCTTTTGAAAGTATATCATAATACTGCACCATTCCAAGGTACTTTTTGTTTTGGATTATAGGCAATTCCCTTATTTTCTTGGATTCCATCAATTCCAATGCTTTTTCTATTGGTGTGTTAGAGTCTACAGTTATCACTTTTTTGGTCATTATTTTTGTGTTGTTCATAACCTTTATTCAAAACATTTTTAAGATAAATATCTTTTTTTATTTTAGTTATATCTTTAGTAATTGTATTTTAAACATTAAAACTTATATGTTTTTAAACAATAGCAGAAATAATCTAATAAGTTGGTTATTCCTATCTTTTTATAATTAAAATCCCTTTACTTGCTAAAAGAATTTCTAATCCAAACACCAAATCTAAAATTATAAATATGACTAATGGGGTTAGTAACCCAAATTGTAAAATGCTTACAACAAATATAGCTTCTAATACCACCCAAATACCTGTGTAAGTCAATTTTATGTTATCACTGGCCTTTCCATCTATCAACTTTTTATTGCTGACTTTACCTTTAATCAACGCTAAAATCTCTAGTCCCAAAGCAGCGGTTACAATACCTCCAAATATAAAAGTCAAAGCAACTAAGGCTTAAAAAGAAGAGAATTTTAAGCCCTGTTTATCTCTATTTTTTGATAATTCACTTTTTATCTTCAGTTTTGAGCAGTGCAATCGCACCGGTTATCAAACCAAGTATCATATAGCCCAGGAATAGACCGTATGTTAATCCTCCTATAACAGTTAATGGAAGGTATACCAGAATCAAAACAGTTAATGAGTTGAAAGGAGTGTATATCAAAAGCCCCAAAACTGCAAATAAGCTGAACAGAAAGACAAGGAAAATACCGAATTTCCTGCTGGCTTCATTTTCCGATTTAAGATAAAATGCAGATATGATCATGAATATGCCTGCTATTATCAGGAGAGGGCCAAAAGTTATTATTCCGTTTTTTACGCTTGATATACCGTTGAATGCAAGGCTAAGATAAGCCGCAGTGCTTGAGTTAACTGAGCTGTTCAGTGTGCTTAAAACACTCTGCGAATTGAATGTAAGTATATCTATATTGTTTACTATAGTAAGTATCCCAGATACTATGGCCATCGCTCCGGATATTATAGCTAATTCAAATGGTAAAAGTGACCTGCTTCTGATTGCCTTCTCCTTATGATCATTAATACTTGATCTGCTTTTGGCTGTCTTTTCCTTATGTTCATCTTTTTCATCCATCTTATATTTATTGTCTTGGTTGCTTTATATTAGTTTATTTTCAGTCAAATAGGTCTAAGGACTTAGTCTTCTTGGAGTTCTAGGGAAAGGCACTGCATACATTATATGCGGTAATTTGCATATCCACATGACCAAACGGTCGACTCCTAATCCAAATCCGGAGTGTGGTATGGCGCCGTATCTCCGCAGATCAATATACCATTCATAGTCCTTTTCGTTTAATCCATCATCCTTTAAGCGTTTTATCAGCGTTTCCTTGTCATCCACTCTTTGTCCTCCGCCGATTATCTCACCATAACCTTCAGGCGCAAGCAGATCATTGCATAGTACATGTTTTGAATCCTCTGCTGGCTTGTGATAAAACGGCTTCAATTCTATAGGATAATTCATTGAAAAAACAGGAACGTCAAGTTTAGAAGTTATAACACGCTCTTCATCCGCACCCAAATCAGCGCCATATTCCAATTTTAAGCCGTTTTTATTCGCAAGCTCTATTATTTCCTCGTATTTCATTCTCAGAAAAGGTTTGCTTACTACGTTTTCAAGTATTGTTGTATCTCTTTTAAGAAGCTTAAGCTCATCTCCATTTCTTGAGAGAACGTTCTTTACGATGAACTTTATCAGTTTTTCCTCTATGTCCATTGCATCATCATTTGTGGCAAATGCAATCTCAGATTCAGCATGCCAGAACTCCGTCAAATGTCTCCATGTCCGGCTTTTTTCCGCCCTGAATGACGGTGCGACAGTATATATCTTCCAAAGCGAGTCTACCATCGCTTCTGCATAGAGCTGCCAGCTTTGTGTAAGGTAAGCTTTCCTGTTAAAGTACTGCGTTTCAAAGAGCGTTGCGCCCCCTTCAACGCTGCCTCCGACAAACGACGGAGATTGTATCTCATAGAATCCATTGGATGAAAAGAACTCATGTATAGATGAAAACACTGTAGATCGTATTTTCATTATTGCCGTAGTTTTTGGACTTCTAATCCATAAATGTCGGTTATCAAATAGAAATACTTTTTTGTGGCCCTTCTTCAGCGGATAAGGCTCTGCTATCGAATAGATCTTCAGTTCATTTATGTGTATCTCATATCCTTCCTCGGCCCTATCATCTTTTTTTACTATTCCTTTTATCTGTATAGCAGATTCTCTGGTTATGCTGCTTACAGTTTCGAAATCCTTATCTGATGAATGGCTTACACATTGTATTAACCCTGAAGGATCTCTCAATATTAAGAAAGTGTTGTCTTTTCCAGTTCTTATACTATTAACAAACCCATTAAGTATTACTTCTCTGCCATTAAACGTATCAGATTTTACATCCTTTATGTAGATTTCCATATAAGATTAATAAGTACATAGCATTTATTTTTAACGTATTATATTTATATATACCCTTAAACTTGTATATATTATTATAATAACTAATTTAGGCATTTAATATGCAAAAAAATAAATCAAAAGGAAAGAGGATTATAAGCAGTGTTAATAAAAATCTTAATATCAATCTAAAACATAGTAAATCTGAGAAGAAAGAATCACAAGCAGCTTTGGATTATCTCATGAGCTGGGGCTGGGTCCTGATAATAATAGTTTTGGTATTAGTAATCCTTTTTTCTCTAGGAATATTCCATATTCCATCAGCTCCGACAATAATAAGTGGATTCAAGGGAATAACCATGCAGGCGGCAGAGGCCAATTCTACAATGATGGTAGTGAAGATAACAAACAACTACAATCAGTTTATAAACATAACCGGAGTGACAGTAAATGTAGCCGGAAATTCCTATACCTCTTATTCCTGCTTAGACACTATAATCTCTACAGGACAGTCAACCTTGTGCAGGGTTCCCGTAAGCATAAAGACATCAAGCTATCTTTCAAACGTACAGATAAGCTTTACACCTTATAAATCACGAATATATGAGGTTTCAAACGGAACAGTTTCATCTACATTGGTAAGTGGAGCCATACCTATAAACAATCAGCTAACCTATTTCATAGAGAAAGGATTGCCTTATGGCAGTACTTTCACAGTAACATATAATACATCAACCAATTCAACAACAGTTTCTCCGACAGCTCAAAATGTTAGCTTTGATCTGCCATTTGGAGATTACCAGTTTTCAGTACCAGAGGTAATCTACCAAGGCTGCAGCAGCATTCCGTCACCAACATCAGGAGTGCATTCAACCGGTGTAGAACAGATAATACAGTTCACATCCAACTGCACTACGACATTCAGTGAAACAGGCTTGCCATCTGGTCAAACATGGCAGGTATCATACAACGGCAGCACGGCAAGCAATTCCACGGGAAATTCAATAAAAATAGAGACAAACAACACAAAGAACACACAGTTATCCTACACTGCTGTTGCAAAATCTGATAATCTGGCATGCGTTTCCTACAAGACTCCTTCAATAAGGCTTGGCGGAAACTATACATTCAGCGCATGGAACTGCACAACAACTTTCGGCGAGACAGGCCTTCCTACCGCAGCTAGTTATAATCAGTGGCAGGTGTCCTATCCAGCTGATCCTTCAGCATCCACTGGCAATGAAATATCGGTACTGCAAACAGATATTACAACAGTTTCATTCCTGCCTGCCAATGGAAGCAGCACGTCTCTTGTATGCGGCCAGTTGCATTCAGTAGAACAGGGATCCACATATACATTTGGATGGTGGATCTGCAATACTACGGTTTTAAACACTGGAGTAACTAATTATCCTACATCATGGAACGTTTCATTTTCAGGATTCTCAGCTGATAATTTGAACGTCGGAGAAAGTCCTTTGTTCTCACAGAATCTAACCTCAGTCTCCCCTCTGTCATATTCCACAAATATAAATGGATATTCATGCTTATCATCTGGTTCAGCATATCCTGGAAGCAAGTTCAACCCTGCATGGACATGCACAACAACCTTTACAGAATCAGGACTGCAAAATGGACTTACATGGAATGTAACTTATGATGGAATAACTTATTCATCTAAAAAATCTTCAATTTCTTTTGATACAACTCTAGGGACATATAATTTTAAGGTTATTCCTACTCTTTCAAACACAGTAATCTCCAACATAACTGTAGGTTTTGCTCCATATGCAGTAGCCTACGACTCAGCAAATGGTGATATTTACGTTGCTAATGCAGTTTCCAACACCACATCAGTCATAAACTCCTCTTCGAACACAGTAATCTCTTCAATAAGTGTAGGGGATGATCCAG
>JBBIPE010000003.1:0-54782 GCA_037443005.1 archaeon | reverse complement strand
GCTCTTCCGATCTTTTTTACTATATTTTTGTATCTGTATATTCCATCTGTTAGGATTACACCATATTCTCTTCCATGACCAAATATAAAAACTGTACTAAATTCTCTGGTTAATAATGTCTTCTTAAATGCATGCTTTGTCTCAACAAATACGGTTTCATAATTTGCTTTCTTGAATCTTAAAATTGTAATTAAAATAGCTATTCCACTCCCATAATATAATATATTATCGTATATACTTTTCAACCCTGATTTTTCACGTATACAAACTAAAATCAGCACTGTTGGTTTTTTATTATTAAACTTGCCTTTTAGATACTCCGGAAAAAACTTGATTATTAAAGCAGTTGCTATCATTGATATTAGAATTAACATAAGTAAACTTATCATAATAACCAGAATTATTATTATCACTATCAATAAAATTAACAACAGATTCATATTATTTTAACATATACTCTGGAATTGGAAATTTGTATAGTAAATTTGGCGTAAAACCTCGTAGATTACCATAAGTAGACCAGTAAAGATAAAAAATGGAAGAATTAATCAATAAAATGCAAAAATCTCTTCTATATTTTTGAAGTACTCTCAGTCGCTTTTCTTCTACATCTTTATACGATTTGGCTTTATTAACAGCTCTCTCAAATTCTTCCTTGTTATTCATATATTAAGATAAATAGTAGTTGTAATCTTTCTATTTAAGACTTTTTAAAAAAAGTCAACAAACCTTTCGTGAAAAATATTACTTGAAAAGATAGTATAATTGGAAATAAAGAGCTAAACTATGGATATCCTAAAATTAATCAGCCTAGTTTTTACTATAACATCTACAAAGTTACATAATTTTATTAAGCAGGATATTTACTATCTAATATGCAAATAGAAAGACTGAAGGAGCTTATAGAGAAATGTAAAAGGCTCTTATCAGATAAAACTTTAAGTGAAAATGATACAAAAGCTAAGCTTATAGATCCTTTATTGACAGAAGTCCTAGGCTGGGATGAAGATAACATAAGGAGGGAAGCTTCCGTAGAGACTAAAGAGAGCATTAAGAGACCGGACTACTGGTACCTTAGGGTACCAAAGGTTATTGTAGAGGCAAAGAAATTAGGGGTCGATTTATCCACTTCCAATTATGATGATCAAGTACTGGAGTACGCTTACAATAAGGCTGTAAACATAGCAATTTTAACCAATTTCAGATGGTTCAAAGCCTGGTATATAGGAAGCGACGGCAAGATATCCCCTTTCTGTGATATTGAGCTTACTTCTTACAGCTTAGATAACATCGAAAGCCAGCTAAAGTGGTTTAGAAATGACAATATATTAAACGGAGGGATAGAAGAAGAGGCCAAAAGAAGAGGCAT
Organism: archaeon; assembly: GCA_037443005.1. Classification (GTDB taxonomy): domain Archaea; phylum Nanobdellota; class Nanobdellia; order Parvarchaeales; family Parvarchaeaceae; genus Parvarchaeum. The sequence continues at coordinate 53,413 of JBBIPE010000003.1, read as the reverse complement.
AAAGACCGGGCAGATAGACATATCTAGTGAGCTTACTTTAAGTATTAATTTAATTAGAGAGAAACTTAATAACTATCTAAAAAGAGAGTATAAAACTAAATACTCTAATGATGAATATGAAGAACTTACCCAAGGTATAATAAACAGGCTAATATTCATAAAGAAGATAGAAGCTGAACTTCTTGAGGAAAAACAGCTTGAGCCTTTGATAAGACGTGATAAGTCAAATGTTTATTATAATCTTAAGAAGATATTTGAGTACTACAGAGAAGAATATGACAGTGACATATTTGGGAAGCCAGAAGAGAAATCTGAGGTAGAAAATTTAGAAATAAGCGATGATGTAATTAATGATGTATTGTCTACAATATCTCACCCAGTTAATAGTAAACTATCCTACAACTTTGCTGCTATAGACCAGGATATACTCGGAAGCATGTATGAGAACTACCTATCTTATATCCAAAAAGGCATAAAACTATCGGGAGGAAACGCACAAAGGAAAGCTCAGGGTATTTACTATACTCCTAAGTATATCGTAGATTACATAATAGAAAATACTTTAGGAGAAAAGCTTAAAACTGCAAAACTTAATGAAGTTAAAAAACTAAAAATATTAGATCCGGCATGTGGTTCGGGTTCGTTTCTAATTGCAGCAGTTAGAGTTTTAGATGAATATTATACCGAAAATTACGAAGACTATGAGAATTTTTCTCCAAAACAAAAATTGGAAGTAATAAAGAATAATGTTTTTGGTGTAGATTTGGATGGGAAGGCCATAAAAATCGCTGAACTCAATATCTATCTAACTGTATTAACTCTATCGAAAAGTAATTCTCTATCAAAGGGAGAATTATTACCAGTTCTAAGGGATAACTTGAAAGTTGGGAACTCTTTGATAGACGACCCGAAAATTGTAGGTGATAAAGCTTTCAAATGGGAAGAACAATTCCCAGGAATAATCAAGGAAGGTGGATTTTATATTGTAATCGGGAATCCGCCTTATGTCAACATTTATCTGCTGTCTAAAAATAAAAAAGAAATAGACTACTACCAAAAAATCTATTTCAGTGCTCATAAGAAATTCGATTTGTATGTATTATTCATAGAAAGAGCAACAAAACTTTTAAGAGAAGGTGGATACTTTAGTTTTATAGTGCCCGATAAATTTTTATTACAGCCATACGGTGAAATGATAAGAAAATATATCACCGAAAATTGTTGTATAATTAAAATTGTTGACTTAACTAACTATAAAATATTCGCAGATGCAACAGTTGATAATATAATTATAGTTCTTAGAAAAAATAAAGATAAGGTAAAAAGAGATAAAAATAAAATCAAGATTGTAAGACCAACAGAAGACCCAAAAAACAAAAATATAATTGAGGAAAATATATTAGAGATAAAACAATCTATGTATTCTGATGATAAACAAACTCTATTTAGAATTGATATAAACCCAACAAAAATGAAGCTAAAACAAAAAATTGAAACAAATTCAGTTTTAGTAAAAGATATATGTTATGTAAATTGGGGGGCTAGAAGTGGGGATATTAAAAATTTTGTTTTAAAACAAAAAATAAATGATCTTTGTAAACCGATGTTAGATGGTAGAGATATTGATAGATACACAATAAACTATGATGGAAAATACCTGTTGTATGATATAAAAAAATTATATAACCCAATGTTTAAAGAGCTTTTTGAAAATCCAAAAATAATCATTAGAGATGTAAACGCAAAGGGAGGTATAAAAGCTACATTAGATACTGAAAATTATTATGTCGAACATACTTTGTCAATATGCTTACCATTTTTTGAGCTCTTTGGAATAAAAAGGAGGGGGCTAACGTTAACTAAAGAGCAAATAACTGAGTCTAAAAGATACGACATACGTTACATACTAGCGATTTTTAACTCAAAACTTATGAAATTTTATTTCAAAACTTTTATTGGCTCGGGATTGCATGTTTATCCTAATAATATACGAGCTCTACCAATAAAGATAATCTCAAAGAACGAGCAAAAAGAAATTGTAGAACTTGTCGATAAAAGATTATTATTACAGAAGCAACTTAATAAGTCCCTTGATAAGAGAACCGATACCAACGCAAAATTAGAGAACGAGATAATGGGCATAGGAAACATAATTGATAGTCTTGTATACAAAATTTACGGAATAACAGAAGAAGAAAAGAAAATAATTGAGGATAGTTTAAAAGATAATTAACGACTAATTTTTGATAGGTTAATTTTTTCTATTCTTTTAATTCTAAAAGAGAAAGTACCATGGAACAAACAGTCATTGGGCATACCAATTTTCGATAATTTTTGTAATGACTTCTTAAAAACATCCTTGCCAACTTTACGGGCAGCGATGATATCGGCCTCTCTTTCTAAATATCTTTTTATTGTTACAATATAAAATAGTGATAAGACAATCCAAATTGGCACAGCAAAGAGGAAATTTACCCTGTAATTAATCATCAGTAGCAGAGCAAAACAAAAAATTAGCACTACAACCAAAGATGTTAATAACAAGCAAATAAGTTCATGTTTTTCTTCCTAGTTTTTTAGCTACCGCCACGCAACTAAATTGTTATTAGTTATAATTTACTTTCCTAAAATGTCTTCTTTCATGTTTCTTTTCATGACTTTGGAAATTATAGGGCAGAATAAATTGTAATTTATAATACCTGCCCAATAACTTCTCATCTGCCGTCTAAAAACCAATGCATGAACGGCACTTCTCTCTCCCAGTCAGCACCGAGTTTCTTATAGAATTTTATTGCCGATTTATTCTTATTCCACACGGCAAAATAAAGTGCAAAACCGCCCTTTCTTTTACAGACTTCAGCAACCGCTTTCATAAGCGATTTGCCTATACCATGTCCACGCGCAGACGAGCTAACAAATATATCAATTACATGGATTACCGGCCCCTGCATTTCATCGGGATCATATCCGAGATGGTAACAGATATAACCTACGGCCACTCTATTCTTTTTGGCTATCAATGTATAGAACAACCGGTTCTTGCCAAAACCATAGCGCATGAAAGCCTTTTCGCGTTTCAAAGCGTGGTCTTTGCGTTTCTTCTTTGTAAGGCTTTGTAAATACGCATCGAACTCTTTCTGCAGCCTAAATATGTCCTTTGCATCGGTTCTTTTGGGCCGTACTATTTTGATATTTTCCATATGTTTGTGTACTATATTTGTATCATATTATATTTTTAAAATTCTGTTTAGATAAGATCGGCTTTTCCTTTTTGCTTTCTTTATCATCATTTTTAACCATATATTATCTATTATATAATATTTTTTTTAAACTTTTAAAGCAATCCTGATATCCCGAATTTTCCCCCTTTTCCCAGACTCCCCAATTAGTGAGTTTTACTCCCAACGAATCCCACTCTACTCCCAAATGACTCCCACATTACTCCCGCATGCTTAGGCCATAGCTTAGACAGGGATTGGGCTTTCCTTTGGGGTTTTGGGGATAAGAGTCCTTTTAATAATGAGATATCATATACCCCAAATAAGAAGTAGCCCCTATCGGATTTGAACCGGTGTTTACAGGTCCAGAGCCTGTCGTCCTTGCCGCTAGACTAAGGGGCTATAATAACTATTAAAGCGTTTGCAATTTATTTAATAGTTACTAATCTTTTTTAACTTATTAATCCTGTTTTTCTCAGTTTATCTAATCTCAGTCACTTAAAAAGCTTAAATCTGGTGTTATTCATTAAAAATCAATGAAAAATAGCATAGAAGATATGCTCACTGAGGTTGATAGGCGGCTGGAAAGTATAAAAGATGAAAAAACGGAAAATATAGTAAACTATATAGAGGTAAATCCGGAAGCAAAAGCAGATTTCTTTGAATACCTAGTATATGAACATTACAACAGCATGGATAAGAATGAAAATCACAGAAAAAACAGACTGGGAATATACCCTTACATACCATTGGCAGTGGCAGTAGGCACTACGGGTGCTTTGTATGCTACTGGTAATTTTTCAGTTGTTGATTTAATTTTAGGTGTGTTTTTCCCGACTTTAATAGCAGGGTCTATTTCTTCACGTCTTGGTATTCAAAAGACATACAATCAGGTCTCTGATATGCTCCTAACTGAAATATCCAAAGACAGTCTGAAGGAAAAGGTTATAGATTTCTATAATAAATATGAAAAAGATAGTGCAGATCCTAAAAATTATACAAAACAGTAAAAAAGCTGTGTCTATTCAGAATTTTAAGAAAAGCAACTGAAAAAGATTAAACTTTTGCTTCTTTTATCTGCTTTAAGGCTTCTTCTTTCCCTTTGAAGCTGTGGAACTCCATGTGCTTCCCTTTCTCTAATTCCTTGTAATGTTCAAAGAAGTGCTTTAGCTTGTTTTTCTGGTATTCCGGCAGATCTGCCTCGGTTTTAATCGAAGATGATGCAGGATCAACCTTGTCGACTGGCACGGCTATAACCTTATTGTCTTCTCCCTCCTCATCGCTCATCTCAGCTATGCCTATCGCACGGCATTTTACAATTATACCTGGATTTATGGGAACAGATGAGTATACTAATACATCCAAAGGATCTCCGTCTTTTCCTTCAGTCTGTAGTATGAAACCGTAATTAGCTGGGTAAGCCATCGATGTGAAAAGCACTCTGTCAAGCGCTATTGCCTCTAAATCCTCTTTGTATTCATATTTGCAATTGCTTCCCATTGGTATTTCTATCATTGCGTAGAATGTTTCGGGAAAATCGTCTGTCTGTTTCATTTCCATCTTTTTGTTAATTTATTATCATATTTATATCTTTTGGTGATATCAAGTAATAAAATGCTCTCCTCAAAATAAATAAGTAATACTTATGTAATATCTAAATTTTCTTTTAATACTTATTTTGATAGAAATTATCATGGGGGGAGGAAATGGCGAAATCGGATCTGGAGGATATACTTTCAAAGAAGGATAGAAAAAAGGGGAGAGACTATAAAAAATATTACGCAGCAATAGCCGGTACTTTCACAGCTGGGAACTTTTTGGCTTATTTCTCCTATGGCACAAAGGGTCTTTTGGATGCCATCGGCATTGATCTAGTTACATTAGGGCTTACAATATATGAATCAATGAAGGAGAAGAAGACACAGGAAAAGATAGATTATTACATTGATAAATTGAATAAGCTGGAGGAAAAGGAAAAGATAGGTATAATCTCCTGCGGAGAAAAGCCATCCTCAGATTCGAAGGTAAAGAAGCTCGGTTTCATAGTCTACCAGCTTTTGAAAAAGGATACGGGCATGCAGCCAGAAATAGAAAGAGATGGTGGCATAGGGGATGAGATAATTTCAACGCTTGAGAGTAAAGGGTATATACATAAAGGAATTTTCGGTACAAAACTTACAAAGAAAGGTAAGGAAGTATACAGAGCCATGTTATACAAGATGGAAAATGATAAAGATGATATGCTCGCGATACTGCGTAGATTGTACAGCATCAAGGAGGAGGAATTGCTGCCTATTTACCAGCTTTATATAGACGCGCTTAATTCAAACGATAACAAAAAATAAGGCTTATATATTAGGATATTCTTTAATAAAAATATGCGTAAATACACAATGAATCGCGGTGTAGATGCTGGCTTATTGATAGTCATTCACATTATTGGTGCTTTATGAATTTTCTGAAGAAATTGCTTGAGTCTGAAGATATAAAGAATGGCTTGAATGAAAATACATTTGAAGGTTTATATAAAAGGCTGGAAGAAGCCGTAGAGATGAGTAATCCAGGCATTGACAAGCTTTCATTATATAACAAAACCAAAAAGCTTTACACAGAAACGTGCGAGGTTTTAGATCTTGGATGTAAAAAGAATAAAGCAATGTACCTCCCTTTGGAAAAGGCAAGGAATTCTATCTACAATGAATCAAAGCAGCTCCCTAATAAAACTTAGAGTGCATTAAATTTTAAGGTTGTTTGTTCTATTAGTTTACTTCAATAAAACTAATGTGATACTATATATATCAGGGGGCCTATAGCGAAAGCTACATTTAGGATTATCCACGGGATTTGTATACGCACCTTGTACAGAAACAGTGACAGAGATGAGTATATCACTATGACTATAGAGCCGAGCGCAAATGCAATATCCATTAGCAGTCGTATGTTGCCAGTGTTTAATGCATATCCTACTGCAAGTAGGGCAAAACCGACACTGCCGATAACTCCAATATTTTCCTGTTTATAATAACCTATTAATGATAGGTAAACAACTAGCAAGATTACAGCAGTGGCTATAATCGCTGCAGTCATAAAAATACTTCTGGAAAAAATCGACAGCAATATACCAACAATCACCGTAATCTCCATGGCAATAAGGTTTTTCTGTCTATTAAACAGGGCAGCGAATAATAAGCCAATTGTGCCGATAATGAACGCATAGTCCTGGAGCAATGATCCAGATGAGATAAAATCCAAGGCATATATAATAAATGCCATCGCCACCATTGCCATTAAGAACACTGCGTTGGACTTAGCGCGGCTAAGACTTATATGTCTTTTGTTGTTTCGTCTTTTCATTCCTAGCTATACTATTGATGGGTACCTCTTTAAATAGATACCCACTACCGGAAAATAAAGCTTTTTAAATGAAGGTTTTCTAAATAGAGTTGATAGCGTCCATAGGCCAGCGGCAAATCCCGTTCCCATTTCGAACACGGAAGATAATCGCTGGTGCGTCTTATGAGTACTTCGTAAAAGAGGGAAAGTAAGTTGGCGCTACACTTATATTTAAAAAAGCTTAAATACTTTATTGAGTATCTTATTCGTTTATGCAAGGAATAAAACGCACGGCAAAACCTGTAAAAGAACCGCAGAAAAAAGCGGTAGATACGCAGGAAAGAAGAATAGTAAGAATAGCTGATACAGATTTAGATGGAAGCAGGAAAGTTAAAGATTTATTGCGCTCGATAACCGGCATAAGTTTTTCATATGCAAATGCTTTGATGAAGGTTTTAAACATATCCGATGACAAGAAATTACAGGACTTAAATGAGAAAGAATTAACAGAGTTGAAAGAGGCATTCTCGGATCCGTTCAAATACAAGATACCACACTGGATGTTTAATTGGAGGAAAGATGAGGCAACAGGCTTGGATTATCATCTTCTAAGTAATGATCTTAGGTCAAAGATTACTATGCATATACAAGATATAAAGACAAGCAGATCATACCGCGGATACAGGCATTCGTTTAATTATAAGTTAAGAGGGCAGAAAGTCAAATCAAGAGGAGCGAATTTCCATGGAAGAGTTGGAAGCTCTCTTGGAGTAATAAAGAAGAAGCAGCCTCAGGCTGGATCTGGTAAATAAATATGGGAACAGCGAAAAGACCTTCAAGAAAATACAAATCACCGCTTAGAATCTGGGATAAGCCACGAATAGAGAGGGATAAGGCTCTTAGGAAAAAGTATGGGTTCAAGAACAAGAAGGAGCTGTGGAAAGTAGAGTCTGTTTTAAGAAACCTCAGGTTAAGAGCAAGAGAGCTTGTAGGTCTTAAAGCTCTTAATTTAGGACAGGAAGAGGAGAAGGAATTCATAGTGACTCTTTACAAGAGAGGACTGGTAAAAGAAGGCGCAACTGTAGATGATGTTTTGGAGTTAAACCTTGAAAATTTGCTTGACAGGCGGCTGCAGACTTTTGTGCTTAGGAAAGAGATGGCAAGAAGCATAAAGGAGGCAAGGCAGGTGATAACACACAGGCATATAGTGGTCGATGGCAAAATAATAGACAGTCCAAGCTACATGGTGAAAAAAGACGAAGAGGACAAGATAGATTATGCAGAGGGCTCTTCTTTATCCTCGCCGAATCATCCGATAAGAGCTAAAAAGGAGGAGGAGCATAAATAAATCATGGAAAACAGAGTTGGAATAGTACATATATACGCTACAATGAATAACACGATAATACATGTTACAGATATAAGTAATGCGCATACTTTTTCAATAAAAAGCGGAGGTTCGCAGGTAAAAGCTGACAGATTGGGATCCTCGCCGAGAGCGGCAATGGATGCGGCGAAGAAAATAGCAGAAGAGATAACTGCAAAGGGTATAAGAGATGTTTACGTTAAAATAAGAGCCGTAGGCGGAATAGGATCAAAGACTACCGGTCCAGGAGCAAGGCCTGCTATAAAAGCGCTGGAAAGGAGTGGAGTAAGGATACTGAATGTTGAAAATGTCACTCCTGTACCTCATGATGGGTGCAAGAGAAAAGGCGGAAGAAAAGGGAGAAGAATGTAAATATGAAAGTCGAAGTGCTTGAGGAAAAGGAAAATGAGGCAACGCTGCTGCTTAAGGACTGCAGTATAGGACTTGCAAACGCGATAAGAAGGACTATAATAAACGGTGTTATGACACTTGCAATAGAGGATGTAACTGTTTACAAAAACACTAGCTGGATGTATGATGATGTTTTGGCTGCAAGGCTTGGGCTTATACCTCTGAAAACGCCAATAGAACTGAAGGGTAAGGGCAAATTCTCATTCAAACTTAAGGAGATGGGGCCGAAAGCGGTTCACGCCTCTGATCTTGTTCCATCAGACAAGGATGTAGTACCTGCGATACCGGATATGTTGATAATAAACCTAAAAGAGGGAGAATCGATATGGCTTGATGCAGAAACAATGTGGGGCAATGGTGCTGAGCATTCCAAATTTACGCCTGCGCATGTCTTTTACCATTTTTATCCTAAGATAACAATACCAAACAGTAAGGTAAAGGGAGCTTCAAAGATAGCTTCTCTATGCCCGGTTGATATACTTGAGGGTGAAAAGGATACTCTTTCAGTCAAGAAAGGGAAGCTTTCCGAGTGCATACTCTGCAAAGCATGTGAGGATTATGCAGGCTCGGATATAATAAGCGTATCATCGGAAGCGGATAAGATAATATTTGGGATAGAAAGCTGGGGTCAGCTCAGCGTAAAGGACATATTCTCCGAAGCTATCTCAGTTCTGGAGAATGAGGTAAAAGTAATATCTGAAAAAGCATGATATAGTTGAATACTTTTATCCTACAATAAACTACTATCCTAATGAAAAGAAACAGACTGGATGCATTATACTTACTTTCTATCTTTCTCCTGTTCCTTGTTATACTCCTTGTTGTAATATTTTCAGTTCTTGTCGGCAGTGGTATAGTAAGTATCAATCCGCAGCCTCTTTCAGTGACCGGTTTTTCATGCACTGCCGCAGGTACTTATGTGGATCTTCAAAAATCTGCAGCGGGCAACATAAATATAACGTCAATAAAGCTTTACACTAAAAGCTCGGAAATAACAATCAACGCTGAATACACTGTTGACAGCAAGTACTTTAACATACATCTGCCGTACAGATGTCTGATTTCAGACAGCGTTAGCAGCGTAAAGATTTTTTATGCTGGAGAGATTTCCGCGGAAAAACAGCAGTATACCCTTAATTTCTTTTCAAAGCTTATATCAGAAAGTGGAATAAAACTCAGTTAAGGAGGCTGTCCTTGAGATAGCCCTTTGCCTTGAGTGAATCCCACTCATTTTTTCTGTATTTGTAAAGAACGTCGGCCTTCTTTTCATGCTCTACTTGCCATGGTTTTATTAAGACTATGTCACCTTCATTTATCCAGAGGTACCTGCTCAGGCTTCCCTTTACCTGGCATAGTCTTATCTTGTCATCTGCACACTTAACATACATCCTGCCGAATCCTAGCATCTGGTTTACATAACCAAGCATTTCATCGTTTTTAGGATATCTAAATCTAGGGACTTCTGTCATAATATTAAGAATGTGATTTTATAGGTTATAAATGTTTACTCAGATTGCGTATATCTGGGCATGCTTTACGCCGTTGATCTCTATTGTGTTTGACGGGTTTATAATTCCGTCTTTTACTGCCATATCAATAATCTCATTTCCAATTATATTTACATTTCTCCCATTGATTATCTTTTCTCTGATATCCTCCCATTTGAGTTTCTCGTTTCCATAGAATTCAGGGGATACAGTGAATTCTATCTCCTTTTCTTCATCGCTTATTGTCATCCCTATAAGCTCACTGTCGCATGCCGCGATTATCTCGTTCTGCGTACCTTTTTCATGTATCAACATTGAAAATTCCATTTACTTTATTCTTCCAACAGGGTATTCCGCTCCACAGCCCAGACATTTCACAAAGTAGTTCTTGTCGACTTTACTCATCTGAGTATCCGGTGAACCGCACTGTTTGCAGACTACAAACTCCTTTATGTACTGTTTTATTTTGTCATTTACCATCTTCCTTGAGAATCTTCCACCAAGAGTCACCTTCCCGCCTTCATCTATCTGTCCGGAAGCGGTAAGCTCATGCATAAGGTATTTTGAGATATGGTTAACCGGCCTGTTTATATATTTCGAAAGTTTTTCAAGGAATACAACAGTTCTCTGCCCAACCTGCTGTGCATCTACTTCAGGTGGATTGAATCTATCTGCCTTGTTTTCCTTTTTCTCTTTTAATATTTTATTTACAAGATCATCATATTCCATCTTTATCTAATACTATCAGGTTTTTTATGCTTTCAATCTTGTTGAAGCAGTACCTGTCAAGGTTTATCTTTTTTATGTTTGTCATGCTCACTGTAACTGTCTCATTATATGTGTCTATGTCCCCAATCACCTCTACTAAATCCCCTTTCTTAAATCTGTCTATATTCCTGAATAAGCTACTCTGAAAGTGGACCAATACCGTTGAAAAAGTATCATCAAGTATAAGATAACCTCCTTTTGTTTCTGCGTTTATCTCGATCGCGGCAATTGACCCTACTAAGTGCATTCTGTAAATTTTTGCCTGTCCATGGATAATGAAGCTTCCGCTGCCATCGCTTCCCTTCTCCGCGTCTTTCAATATACTCAAAGGCAGCATAAAATAAGTGTAGTCCATATCAAAGAAGTTTTATGAACGACGGCTTAGGTTCAAATATCTCCCCTTCCCTCTTAAGCACGGATATTACCGAGTCCACTTTATCAGTGTCTATACCTGCTTTTTCTGCGTCCTCATATATTTTTGAAAGTGGAACAGAGCTTCCCATAGGCATCGCATCTGTCTCACTTTTTATCATTGCCTTCACAGTAAACACTGCGTTTCTCTGCGAAGACGGTATTCCTGTTATAATTCTGTCAATGTCAAGTTCCCCTGTGCTGCTGTCCACGCCGACATCACCGAGATATGACATCATAAGATCCAAAGCCCTTTTGGCATCCTCCGCTGTTGCGTAACTCGACAGTCTTACCTTTGCGCTGGCTTCTGTTAGCCTGACTACTGCCTCAAGCTGTCTTGCCGATATAGGTATCGGTTTTACTTCCTCTCCTTCATTAGAGTACTGCAATCTTAATTTAAGATAAAACTCTTCTATTATCTTCATAGCCTCCACGGATAGTTTTGGTTTTACGTTCTGCTTTGCGTAAGCAATATACTTTTTCATTATGTTTGGCGGTATCTCAGGCTTGTTCTTGTTTATGTCTCTGTTTGCCTCTAATATTCTCTGCGCTACAAGGGCGTCAATCTCTTTGTCCGGTCTGTCCTTTAATATAAAGATAAGATCAAAACGGTTTATAAGAGTAGGGGGCAGCTCTATCTGTGAGGATATAACATCAAACGGATTGAATCGGCCGAACTTAGGGTTTGCTGCTGCAAGAACACTTGTCTGTGCGGTAAGCGTTGCATGTATATTGGCTTTCGATATACTTATTGTCTGCTGCTCTAGTGCCTCATGCATTGCCACTCTATCATCTTTGTTCATCTTGTCAAGCTCATCTATCATCAACAGTCCTTTATTTGTAAGTGGAAGGGCACCGGCTTCAAGTATATAGCTTCTTGTCTGGTCATCTTTTATTATGGTTGCAGTCAAGCCTGCTGCACTTGACCCCATTCCGACAACGTATCTTGCCTTAGGTGCTATTCCGGTGATATATTTTAGAATCGAGCTTTTTGATGTACCTGGGTCTCCAACAAGAAGTATATGTATATCTCCTCTTATAACGCTGTTTCCCATCTCAGCTATTTTCCTCACACCTCCAAAAAGCTGCAATACTATCGCTTCTTTTATGTTGTCATGCCCGTATATATTTGGGGCGATGGAGCCCTTGAATTTGTTGTATATCATCTTATCATTTGCCAGCTCCCTTATGGCCAGCTCCTCCTCTTTTGTGACAACTATATCTTCATAGCCCTGCTCTACGGCCTCTACAAATGATGCTAGTATAAATGTGTCTGAGGTGTTTGATCTCTTGCCGCTAGGATAATATATTGCATTCTCGTTGACTACTCCCGAAACTATGACTTTATTTCCAGGTATTATATTCCTTTCAAATTTAGGGTCTACAAGATCCTTTTTCAGCACTACATTTATATGCTCCGGCTGTTCTCCGCCTTCTAAATCCTCAGGCGCTTCTTCAAGCATTATCCTCTGTGTGTCCACCAGATACTTTTTGACAATTTTGAATTTTCCTTTTTTTCCACAGTTTGTGCAGATTGAAGGGCCCTTCTGCGTCATCTCCTTCTGCTCGACCTTTGTTATATGCCCGCAGCTTTGGCATTCGAAATCTATAGCGCTCGCAACTGGCCTTACGCTGGCTGCTGTTTTTATTAAACCCTGCATCTGTATGAAAAGGCCTATATGTTTGCTTCTTATCTCCCTTATAAGCATCTGTGCGTTCTTCGGGAGGTTTTTCACTCTTATCTCTATATCAAGGCTCTTATGCGGAATCGATATCTCATTTACGAAGAATTTTATCGTGTCAAGCGTCTCCTCCGGCTCCTTTAGTAATTTGTCGCCAAGCTCTGGGGAGAACTGGTCTATATCATTGAAATCAAGGACAATTGCATCTTTGTTTGTTGTAAGAACCTCTTTTATTCTGTCCGAAAGCCTTTTGGTTACAAAATTGCTTATTATCTCATCAAGTTCATTTTTCATAATATCACCAAAACACGTTCAATAACTACATTTTATGCTTTGATGTTATTAAACTTTTTGAGTTTATATCCTTAAATTATCTATAAGGTAAACTAGAAACAAGCCGATAAATACCCCAAGAAAAGCTCCTGCAATAACATCTCTTGGATGATGGGATTTTATGTACAGCCTGCTGTACATCACAAGCAGCGCGAATAAAAGGAACGGGATAAAAAGGATGCTGCCAAAAAACACGGTTGGAAAGAACGCCACAACTGCAGAATGACTGGAAGGGAAGCTCCTTCTGTTCAACTTAAAGTTTTTTTTGTAAAAATCCCTCCTAAGTGCCTCTTCGGGTCTTTTCTCCTTGAAAATAAACTTCATTGACTCTGATACCGTTGCAGTCAGAAAAACTCCTGCAAAAAGGAGGAAAGCGAATCTGAATGTAGGTTCTATGATTATCCCTAACAGTATCTCAAATGTAAAAACCTCTATAGGGTATCTCTCCACAAGGAAGGAAAACCTTTTGAAGTAATCACTTTTCATGTTTATCTGAAAGATAGACCATCCTGTCTGCTCCCACTATCTCTGGCAACACAACCTCATCTGCGCCAAGCTCCTTGAATTTATTCACGTTTTTCAGCATATTGCATCTTGTTATTATTTTAATTGTTTTATTTGCTTCCTTTGCGTTCAGGACAACAATGAAATTGTCCACATCCTGCCCAAGGGCAGCAAATAAACCGATGGCTCTCTGTGCATTTGCCATCTTAAATGTACGCTCATCAAGGGCGTTCTCCCTTATCACATTGAAGCCGAGCTTCTTCAGCTCCATCGATCTTACATCGTCATTCTCGATTATAAGAACCTTTTTCCCCTTTTCCTTGAGAAGGCTTGCGACCCTCTCTCCTATCCTGCCGCCACCACATATTATGTAGTGGTTCCTGAATCTAAGTCCCTTTGCCATATAGATAACACCTCCAAACTCGTTTCTCACAAAAGATACCATAAATTCCAAAAGGTAAACCGCAAAAACACCCAAAAAAAGCGAGAAGAAAAGAAGCAGTATACCAAAATTGGAATCAAAATGAAATGTCTCAAGCGCTATTCCAACCGCAGAAACGGCTGATAAAAAACCTATCCTTTCATCCTCTGATATCAAAACTGTTATTATCACAAAAATCATTAAAAGAACTATCGCGGCAACTACTAGTTTCTGCCCGTTTTCATGCATCTGGTCCATATCATATAATAGTAAAATCCAGTATATTATAATGTTAATTCTGCACTATATCCCAGAAATATAAAAATTACTACTCTTTTATTTCCATTTCTATGTTTACTTCTTTTGGAACGGCAGTTTTCATTATAAGATGCAGTGCTTTTGGATCGGCTTGCATGTCTATAACTCTTTTATGCAGTCTTAATTCCCATGTTTCATAGCTTTCTCTGCCGGCGCCATTCGGTGCTCTCCTGGTCGTAACTTTTATTTTCTTAGTCGGAAAAGGTATTGGACCGGATATTGCAGTACCTAATTTCTTTGATATCTCAATTATATCATTGCATACTACCTCTAGCTTCTCTGCGTCAGTGGATGTCAATTTTATCCTGGCTTTTTGCATATTCCTATTAAGAACTTCCGTGAGTATTTAAGCTTTTTTCCAGCTTTGCATTTTATCCTTAATAAAGAATAAACTTTACATTTTACCAGTAAATATAAGGATATTTCGGCAGTACCTCAAAATAGACAGTAATAAATAACTTGAGATATACTCTCAATAACAGGCCAAATCCGAATGCCTTTGCGGGAACGTCACATTTATAAATACAAGTTTACATATAAAGCTATAATAATTGGAGGTAAGCTGATTTATGGTAGATGAAGCTAAAGGATTAGATAGTCAAGTTTTCTCTGTTATAGAGAGAATAAGAGCAAAAGACGGTTCTATAAAAAAGGGAATAAACGAGGTTACAAAGGTTCTTGAGAGAGGCCAGGCAAGATTGGTTGTTTATGCACAGGATGTTTCTCCAAAGGAGATAATAATGCATATCCCGCTTCTTTCAAAGGATAAGAATGTTCCTTGCGTTGCAGTAAGCAGCAAAGTTGAATTAGGCAAGGCGTGCGGCATGGGTATAGGAACTTCGGCCATAGCTATAGTAAATCCCGGTGAGGAATCTCATGCTATGGAAGAATTAATAGGAAAGATAAAGAACTTATGAAAAAACAGCAGAAGCAGACTGGGCAAAAGGCAGGAGAAGGCATCGAACAGAAGTTTATGGATGCTTATCCTTCGGAAGTTATAGAGATAGTTGGTAGACACGGCGTTGCAGGAGAAGTCACGCAGGTTAGGTGCAAGGTTCTCGCTGGAATGGATAAGGACAAGATCATACGGAGAAATATCCGCGGGCCAGTTGTCATAGGAGATATCTTAATGCTTAAGGAAACTGAAATGGAGGCAATGCCAATAAGATAATATGAAATGCAGTTTTTGTGGTTCTGAGATTAAAAAAGGCACAGGATTGGTATATGCCAAGATAGACGGAACTGTTTACAATTTCTGTAGCAGACGCTGCAAGGAATACACAATAATGAAGAAAGACCCTAGAAAATTCAAATGGGCAGTAAAAAATAAAAGCAAATAAGATTTATTCTTTGAATTGCTATAAATTTAATGAAAAACAAAGGAATAACGGAGTTCCTTGCATTTATACTGTCTATAATAATACTTATTCCGATAGCAGTAATAGCTTATTTTATAATAACCGCAGGAGCAAATAAAGTTGTCTCATCTTCCGAGTCCGTTTCGCTTTATGTTTCAACAATCATGACGGCAATGCAGACAGGTAACTCCGTTGCGCTGCCACCGGTTACACCGAATCTTCCAAAACATACATTTATGGGCCAGTTCTACGGAAGTGATTCTTGCATCAGTTATATCGACCAGCTTTCTAGGGAAGCTATACTAATTTCACCATCAAATCCATCTACGCTTTCAAATGTTTACTTTGTATGTATAGGGACTTACAGTCCGTCAGCTATAACTACATCGGAATCGGCATGGAACTTTCTTCCTACAACAGGAGCTAATAATGCCTCTTTTCCGACATGGTTTCCAGACGTTGGGAATTATAATTCAGAATCAAGCACGATTGCATCAGGAGTAAGCGGGTCGGAAGGAACTTTGTCTTACTTTATAACGCCATCAAATCCGCAGAATACACTTTCACAGTCATGTGTTAATTTCTTCAATGCTTCAACCGTTAATTATGGATATGGACAGCCAGGCGCTTATATAAAAACCATAACATGCGCTCCATTGACTTACAATAATAAAACGGCATTAATAAGTGTAATACCGCCTTCATGCTCCGGTGTATGTGGCAGTAATCCGGTGGCATTTTTATATGGTAATCCTGGCTATATAACACTCCAGGAATGTAGTTATAGTGGGGGTAATGGGCTTCAGTGCAAGTTCACTATAAGCTGATATGGATCTACTGCTTGAGGGTATACTGATTGCCATAATGATGGCCATAATACTTATTTTTGTTGTATATGAATATTCGGTATTTTTCGCTCCGAAGACATCAATAGATTATTACAATACTTTTGTCGGAATGACAAGTTCAGCATGCACATCAATTCAGAGTGCATCAAATGTACAGTTTTCATCTCCGGAGATATTTGTATTTCAGTTTTATGATAACTCTAGCTGCAATTCCGTGCTTAGTTCAAATTCAAATATATTCTCACCTAAATCATCAGCACTATCATCGCTGGAAGGAGGTTACGCTCTTTGTTATGCAAATGTAAGTAATCCCGCAGCTATTGGGATCTCAAGCGGCAATCAATATTATTTCCAGCAGTCGTCTGCGGACAATATAAACTTTAATCTTTTGAAGGAGAACCAGATACCTAATTCAGGTAACCTTTCCTATGATGCTATAAACAACCAAATACTTACAAGTGGTGTTGAAGTTAATTCCTCAAGCAGCTTTTCATTAATACTAAATCCCAAAACTCAAATAAATCCAAGCGATTATACATTTGATATAGACCAGTACTCCAATACTACTGTGAATATGCAGGTTTATTTCAATGGTTTACCAACATGCTCCCTTGGATATTCAGATGAATCCGGCACAGTTTCCCTTTCTATTGTGCCGCCGTGTCAAGAGAATATAAATAATATAACCATAGAGATAACTCCTGTTACTGCAGGGCCTTTTTATTACCAGATAAATTTAACCGCTGTTTCGGATTCAAACCAAGCACAGAAATTTTTATTTCAGCAGTGCACCAAGCTACCTTCTCTTGTATCTGAGGGCGCGATAAGTACTGGCAGTATTGTATGCATGCCGATAAGCTGCGGCGGCCACTCATTTATGCTTACTGATCAGAGCAACAGGCCGTTTCTCGGTTTATATGGGGGTTCTTACACTTTTTTTGGTGTACAGTCCGGAGTTAATGACCTGCAGATAGTGAACTCATATCCTGAGCAACTTCTAAGTTCATCCACAATAGATCGGACTGTTTTTGAAGAGACTGGCCTCTTTTCTGATTTCTCATGGAGTGTTACATATAATAGAAAGACTGAAAGTAGTAAAATAAATTCTAGCGGTGGCGGAAACACATTAATGTTTTCCGTACCTTCAGGTAGCTACAGTTTTTCCGTACCGAATTCGCATGGAACTATTTACGAAGGTCACAGTGCAGTATCTCTAACTATGTGTCCGAATCCATCAAGCGGAAGTGCTGCACAGGGCCAGTTCGTTTCAATAAACTTCTCTACTTCATGCTGATTTTAGCAAAATTAACATTTAAATTAAGCAAAATGCAATAATTATTGAATAACGCTGGCATTGCGTCGTCCCAACGGACGGATAATGCCGCTGGTGAATTATGGCAAAAGTTACTGTTACAATATGTGATGTGTGCAAGCAGAAAATTGCAACAAAGACATGCCCTGTATGTGGAAAAGACTTATGTGAAGCAGATGTAAAGTCGTTTGCAGTCGATGTTGGTTTAAGGTTTGGGCAGAGGATGCAGATATATAATGGATATATGTGCGAAGATGATTACAGGAAGCTAGAAGGCAATCTTGGAGGAACTCTTGCGAAGATAAGCGAGTCAATTAAATCTCAGATTGATAATATAATAAAGGAAAGTGTGGGAGCTTAAACATAGTAAGCTTTATTAATTTCTTTCGTTTAAGATTTTAATACCCTGCGTAGCCCAATGGTAGAGCGACCGGCTGTAGAATTACCAAGTGCTGTTTGTCAGTGCGATGAAGAGTTTCAGCTGTAGAAACCGGTAGGTTGCGGGTTCGAATCCGGCCGCAGGGACATATCTTTATATCCTTTCTATTAGCTTTTCGAGGTCAGCCACATTTTTTATCATTATATCAGCAGAACCGATTTGATTGAATATCTCCTTCCCCTTAAAAAGGACATTTACAGTACAGCATTTCGGATAAGCTTCCTTTGCGATTCTTAGATACTCGCTTCTATCATCTAAATATATTATTTTTAGAGCATCAACATTTTTAGCGTTATTCTCAAGTTTGGCGTATTCTACTGTTGACATTATTGATAGGCTGTCCTTTTTTTCCGTCATTATAATATGATCAAAGTACTTCTCGAGATTGTTCTCGTGTATCTTTTTGTATTGTCTCTCTCGGCTATCATAATACTCGGTAAAAAGCAAGTTATAATTGTCACTGGATTTTTCAAGGACTCTTTCTATTCCATCAAATTTCTGTGGTATTTTCTCCAGGGATTTTAAATATTCATTTCCTTCATATTCCGCTATACTTAATCCTGTGTTTGACAGCCATGCAGCTTTTCTGTATGCCAGCGAATCAGACCTTTCCAAATAAATGTTCAGGAGTGACAGAGGCAGCTGATATGGTTTATCATAGCCCATATGCCCTCTTATTTTTATGCCTTCATAGTCTGTATCTCTCAATGTTTTAATTTCATTTTCATCTTCTGAGTCTATTTTTACATTGAATGTCTCAAGCGGTATGGAAAGGTTTTTAATAAGTTTTTTCTGTGCTTCCTGAAAAACAGAATCTGTGTCTATCAGCGTAGAATCCAGGTCCCAAATCACGATATTCTTGTTTTTCATTTTTTATAGAGAATATACAAGTTATAAAAATTTATCTACTTATGAATATCAGCTTTTTCTCCTCTTTGTTGTCCATTCTGCAGAATCCAAAACGTTCAAACTGCACAATCTGTCCGTTTTCCACGTTTTCCGTGGCTTTTTCCGCAATCCCCTCTATCTTAGTAAGGCTTTTGCTGTTAAATGTCTCATCTTCATTCAGCAAATCCCCGACTTTTGTAACTGAAACAGGTATATTCTGCTCGGTGACCCATTGTATTATTTTTTCGCCTTCTTTGTGCTCTATGCTGTGCATTCTGCAAGTTATAAGTTTATTTTCCTTATCCACTATCTCGACACTGTAAAGTTCTTTAAGTCTTATTATATCTCCTATATCTGCGGAAGCCATATCCTCTATATCAACAAAGAAAGTGCCGTTAGTCTGCACTTCTCTAAATCCAAGGTCATTCGATGGATGGAACTGCAGTTTGGCTTTAATCGCAGGAGCATCCTGTACAAGAAGCTTTACAGGATTTGGCACGAAAAAAAGCCTTTTGGCTTCTTTATCTATTATTCTCCTGTTGAAGGTAAGCAGCATCTCAATACTGTATTCATGTTCAGAAGATGAGTATCCTACTTCTGTGAGAAATTCCTTTATCGCCTCCGGCTGTATCCCCCTGCGCTTCATGGAATTTATGGTTGCAAGCCGTATATCCTGCCAATCCTTAATATATCCCTTTTGTATTAACTCTCTTACTTTTCTTTTCGATGTAAGAGTACCGTGAAAATTAAATCTGCTGAATTGTATAATATGAGGCTCTCTGAATCCGAATTCTCTCCTCAATGCGGTTTGAAGTGTAGTTTTGAATTCATTGCTTCTTAGTACATGCGTTATACCGCAGATTTCATCCTCTATAACACTTGCAAAATCATAAAGCGGCCATACATAATATGGCTTATATTTTGTGATTATAATACGCATCAGGTTTGGGTCTCTCAATGCGGCATCCTTATCCTCCATGTTTCCTTTGAACCTGAATATTATCTCCCCGTCCTTGAACTTGCCCTTCTTTGCATCATTCCATAACCTCATGTTCTCGTCTACTGTGTTATTTCGGTGTATGCATTCTTTCATGTTCTCTCTGTTTTGTTTTATCTCATCTATAGTGCATGTGCATGCGTACATTCTGCCTTTATTTATCAGCTTATCAGCAAATTCATATATTACCGGCATATCCTCGCTTATGAACTTTTTTTCATCGTATTTTATGCCGAGCCAGGCTATACTTTCCTCAAAGTTTTTGACAAATTCCTCTCTTACCAGATTTGGATTTGTATCTTCAAATCTCAGCCATAACTTCCCATTGTATCTTTCTTTGTAAAGATAGTTTATCATAAATGACAGCGCATGCCCCCAGTGCATATAACCTGAAGGTTCAGGTGGCAGACGTAGAACAACACCTTTATCAGCATCAGGCAGAGGCTTCAGGCCTTTGCTTTCCTTTTCTTTCTTTTCAATTATGCCAAGAGAATCAACTAGTTCCTTTATTTCTTCCGGTTTCATTGAGTTTACCTCTTCAACGTATTTTTCCGAAAGACTTTTCAGTTCCTGGATCTCCTTTATTAGGTTCTTATCCTTACCAAGCATTTCTGATATCACAGACGATGTTCTCGCCTTTCCATCATGAATAAACGCATTTTTTAATGCTGTTTTTTTTATTTCTTCTTCATCTATCATATTTATTCCGTTTTATTGACAAAGGCGAGCTGGAAATCATACACCTTATAGAGGTGGATGAAAGCAAACCTTGGATAAATATATTAGTATGGAATACAATATAAAGAAATATTAAGACAATAAGAGAATGTAATAAATTCGGATTTTATTCGTAAATAAACAAGCAGCTAGAAATAAACGACATGCTAATTTTTGTGTAAAGATTATACAAAAAGCTGTTTGATAAATATAATAATATGAAAACGATAAACTATTCAGTTAAAGTTCAATGAATTCAGGAAAGCAATAATGGAAGAAAATATGGAGAGATTCAATAATATCTAAAAAGTATTCATAAATTGAAGAATTTTAAGCATATCCTAAATAGGCATAATACCTATGCCTAAGTGGTTGAGAGTGTCATATAAAGCCATTTGTGCCATAAACAGCTTTTTAAAGTGCCATTTGCTTAAATAATGTATAATTGGAGGTATTATGGCAGATTTTGTAAGAAAAAGTTCAGTAAAAGTAGAAGTCAAGAAAGTCGGAAAGGACATGCGTTGCCCTGATGACACAATAGAAGGTCTTGACAAGTTTGTCAAAGAGTCCATAGCCAAAGCAGTGGCAAGGGCAAAGGCAGACGGAAGAAAGACACTTAGAGCACACGACTTCTAAAAGGTTTTTATTTTTTTTATTTTTAACCTTTTTATTCTTTTAATGTGATATTATCTTATGATTGATATAGAATTGATTCTAGGTATAGTAATAGTCGTAGTAGCTGTTATAACCTTTATCCGCATATTAAAACCTGCACTTGAAGGCATAGTAATTATAATTCTCATATTTGTCGGCAGTGCGCTGATATTCCATTCTACACCAATAATAGGATTACCTGGCTTCAGCCTTCCGGTCAATTTCGGGCCTAATATAGTGGGTGTTTCCAGCGGTGTAGACAATACAACCAATATAATAGTATTCAATGCAGATCTGGTTTCAATAGATGGTTTTAAGGTTTCTTTGGATAATCAGTCCGTAACTGTGCTTGATAATGGGACAGTGATTCCTGCGGCAAAATTCGGTGTAGTCGAGGTGAAAGGCCTAAAGCACGGTGTGATAAAGCTGCAGGCATATTCTAATTTGCTTGGCTTTAATGTGCTTGCCTCGAATTCAACTTATAATTACACTAGCTAAGTTAAAAGCCATCTGCTGGCGGATTAAGGTATTAATCTTGTAAATTTCTCTTAATTATATGGAAAAGGAAAAACAGATGGTTTTATGGTTTAAGGATATAAAAAAAGAGGATGTTCCGCTGATAGGAGGAAAGTCTGCTAATCTTGGTGAGATGTTTAATTATGTGCAGGTTCCAATACCGCCTGGCTTTTCTACTACTTCCTTTGCTTTCAATGAGTTTCTAGACAGCAATAAACTCAGGGAAAAGATAGAAAGCGCAGTTAAAAATATAGATGTTGAGTCGGAAAGCGATCTTAAAAAGGCCAGTTCTGACATAAAAAGCACTATAATGGCTGCCGAGCTTCCAAAGCGGCTTGTAAGCGATTTGCTGGAGAATTACCATAAGCTTGTAAAGGAAGAGAATGCAGAATTTGTAGCAGTGAGGTCATCTGCAACTGCTGAGGATCTGCCGGATGCAAGTTTTGCTGGCCAGCAGGATACATATCTGAACATTCACGGCGACGATGAGCTAATAGAAAAAGTCAAGGAATGCTACGCAAGTCTTTTCAATGAGAGGGCGATATACTATCGAGCAAAGAACAATATAGACACAAAGACAGTAGCGCTTGCAGTCGTGATACAGAAACAGATATTCTCCGTAGAATCTGGGGTAATGTTTACACTGGATGTCTCCAATGGAGATACCTCTGTAATAGTTGTTGAAGCCAGTTATGGCTTAGGAGAGTATATTGTGGGTGGTATAGTAACTCCTGATCTGTTTTACATAGATAAGAAAACTATCCAGATAAAGAAGAGGATAATAGAAAATAAGGATAGAGAACTTTTAAGACTAAAAGATGGCGGCACAAAGGATGTAAAGCTAAGCGATGAGGAAGCTAAGAAGCAATGTCTCACTGACAAGGAAGTTTTGGAATTGGCTGGTTACGGCATGAAAATAGAGCAGCATTATAATCACCCAATGGATATAGAATGGGCAAAGGACGAAGATGGTAAAATATATATAGTGCAGGCGAGGGCGGAAACCGTTTGGTCTAACAAGGACAAGATAAAAACCGTAGAAAGCAAGGAAAACATAATTTTGTCTGGTTTACCTGCATCTCCAGGGTTTGTTTCAGGGCCTGTTCATGTTATACTCGACGTGAAAGACATAGACAAGTTCAAGTCAGGGGAGATATTGATAACTGTGATGACAAGCCCGGATTGGGTTCCGGCAATGAAAAAAGCAAAGGCGATAGTCACGGATGAGGGCGGTATAACATCGCACGCTGCGATAGTTTCCAGGGAACTCGGAGTGCCATGCATAGTAGGAACAGGCGGCAGGGGAAATAAAGCGACTGAAACTGTAAAGACCGGGCAGATAATAACAGTGGATTCAAAGAACGGACTGGTCTATAATGGAGAATTAAAAGCAGAGGAAGATAAGGAAAAAGAGAGAAACACTCCTATATCAACCAGTGGCGGAATGATAATAACTGGAACAAAAATTCTGGTAAATTTAGGAGAGCCGGATTTAGCCGATAAAACTGCAAAACTACATGTAGACGGTGTAGGCTTGATGCGCGAGGAGTTCATATGGGCGAATATAGGAAAGCATCCTTTGTATCTCCTTCAGCAGGGCAAAGCGGACATGCTCGTTGATACGCTTGCAGACGGGATAAGAAAAGTATGCTCTGCTTTCAATCCAAGACCAGTTATCCTGAGATTCAGCGATTTCAAAACAGATGAGTATTCCCATCTAGAAGGAGGAGAGCAGTTCGAACCGAAGGAGAGCAGTCCATTGCTCGGATGGAGAGGGTCTTCAAGATACTACGATCCGAAATATAAGGATGCTTTTGTTTTGGAACTGAAAGCGGTAAAGAAGGTCAGGAATGATTTTCATTTAAAGAACCTCCATGTAATGGTTCCGTTTACAAGAACAGTTGATGAGCTTAAAAAGGTTCTAGAGATACTAAAAGAAAACGGGCTGGAGAGAAATGAGGATTTCAAGATATTCCTGATGGCAGAGATACCAAGCAATATAATACTTGCCGATAAATTCAACAGGTACATAGACGGATATTCCATAGGTTCAAATGATCTCACGATGCTTGTCTTGGGTGCAGATAGGAACAATGATACACTTAGCAGCATATACGATGAAAGGAACCTTGCCGTACTTAGGATGATAAGGTATCTTATAAAGGTCGCACACAGGGACGGAAAGACTGTTTCCATATGTGGACAGGCGCCGTCGGAATACGATGAGATAGTCGATTTTCTAGTAAGATCGGATATAGATGATATTTCTGTGAATCCTGACACCGTTGACCATGTAAGAGAGCTTGTAGCTTCGATAGAGAAAAAGATCGAGCTGGAGAAGGACCTTAAACAGAAGGACGAGCATGAAAAGGACTGGGAATTTCCCGTGATATAAATCCTACATTTATTTAGTTTTATATGCAGTTAATAGGAAAGGTATCCCAGTAAACATATCCCTCATGGAAATACATTTGAATCCAGAATCGCTACAGATTCTTTTAACTTTGTCTCTATCGGATTTTAATATACTATTTACCATAAAGGAATATCCCTTCTTATTTACAATAGAACCTTCCATTAAGATAATACGAGAATATAAATAGAATCCTACTTTTGAATAAATCTTAGTAGGATATGCCGTGTCTGCAAGTATAAGCTTGCCTCCTGTTTTAAGAACTCTATATGCTTCGGCAAAAAAGTTTTCAACGCTGTCAAAATTTCTCAGCGCCATTGAATTTGAAACCACATCAAATGTATTATTCTTATATTTGAGTTTCATCGCGTCTCCTATCTCGAATTTAATTTTCATGTTTTTTTCTTCCGCTCTTTTTTTTGCTACCCTAAGCATTTTGCTACTCAGGTCAATTCCAGTAATGTCAATGTTTTTATTGCGTTTTTTTGCTATTTCGGCTATGTTAAATACAAGGTCTCCTGTGCCGGTAGCTATATCAAGAAGTGAGTAGCTTTTCCGATCTATTATTGCGCTTTTTGCAGCCTGCCATCTCCAAATATTATCTATCCCAAGGCTAAAAATATGGTTAATCCTGTCATATTTATCGGCAATTTGATCGAAAATTTCCGTGTTTTCTTTTGACATAGCAGTTTTATCTCTTTTTATTATAATATTAATATAATTTTTGTGTTTTTTAATATATCTGTCTTAAACCTGCGCTTATTTTGGAAAATTTATATCTCATAGTATATATAATTGGCATTAAAATTATGAGCGGATTTTAGTTTTTGCTATATATATTAAACTTATTTAATCTATGAATATTCAGATTATACTGACAGGCTAGCCGGGGAGTCAGTCCCTCCCTGCAGCGCAAATGGACTTTAGGCGCGGTGAAGCGTGGCTGAGGGACAGTGATTCTGTACATAGTAGCAAAGCTATCGTAGATTCACAGCCCTATAGGATGTCTTGGTTTGAAAACCCGGCCAGGCCCGGAAGGGAGCAACCGTAATTAAACTGGGATGTGCTTGTAGGTAAACTGTGAGGAGAAAATGTTGTTACTCTCTATATGGATAGCTGTTTCGAGGCCACGGCCTGTCATTGTTTTAAATTAGTAAATTCTTTGTTGTCGTAGCTATATGGCATAGCTTAAAATATCTAAACTACTTTAATCTGTTTGATGTCGGGATACTCAAGCGGTTACGAGGCACGCCTGCTAAGCGTGTTGGCGAAAGCCTGCGTGGGTTCGAATCCCACTCCCGACGATTTTTGTATTTTAAAACTATATAAAAAGAAGAAACTATAGTAATAATATGGAAAAGAAAGAAGATGATGTAATATACAATGCAATTACCGGGATAGCAAAGGTAATAAAAGATAATATGCTGGAACAGAAAGCCAAACAAAGGAAAGTCTCTATAAATCTATCGAATCTTGAGATTAGCATGTCTG
The DNA here is from genome assembly GCA_037443005.1 of archaeon. GTDB lineage: Archaea > Nanobdellota > Nanobdellia > Parvarchaeales > Parvarchaeaceae > Parvarchaeum. The sequence continues at coordinate 27,528 of JBBIPE010000003.1, read as the reverse complement.
GTTTAAAGTATCCAATAAAATTATCCGCAAGGGTAGATTTGGATTTTTCCGGTAAAAGTAAGGACGATAAACCTGCTGCAAAGTAATTATTGAGATTGTTTATAACTTTCAAGCAGGGTAAATCTTTATAAATGCCTGTAATTATATAATTATTCTATGGAGAAAGATAATAACGATAATAATAAACTATTTGGGATGCTGCCCCAGATGTTATTGGGAATGATCGGCGGGAGAAACAAGAAATTCTCGTTTAATTTGGATAACCTCGAAATAAAACTTCCAAACATAAGCCAGCCTATAAAGTTATCGGGTAAGGTAACCATAGACTTCTCAAAATCAAAGGGTGATAAAAGGTAAATATGGCAAAAATGAGGCCTGGAAGGGCATACCGTGAATACAAGATCCCATACACAAGGAAATCCAAGTATAAGACGAAGAACTATATAAAGATAGCGCAGAGGCCGAAGATAACCCAGTATCACTCGGGAAATACAAAGAGAGAATTCGACAGCAAGGTTTTTCTTTTATCTGAAAGAGCTTTCCAGATAAGGGATAACGCTCTAGAGTCTGCAAGAATAGTCGCTAATAAGTATCTTACAGACAGCATAACTGATCAGAATTTTCATATAGTGGTAGTCGCTTATCCACACCAGGTTTTGAGAGAGCATAAACTGGCAACTGGTGCCGGTGCTGACCGTTTTTCATCAGGTATGCAGAAATCGTTTGGTAAACCAATAGGGCTGGCAGCCAGGTTGAATGCAGGATCACGTTTGTTTGAGATACATGTAGATAAATCCAATATTAATTTTGCAAAAGACGCAGCATTGAAAATGGGCAAGAAACTCGGCATAAAGACCAGGGTAATCGTCATTTAATCAAATTTTTCTTCGGTATACCCGTTTCTCTTATTCATTACCCTGAAAAGCACGAATAAAAGAGAAGAAACTCTATTGAGATAAGAAAGCACATTACTGTCTTTAACTTCGCACATCACGGCTTTTCTTTCCGCTTTTCTTGCGAGTGTTCTGCATATATTTATTGTGCATGCAGCTTCGCTCCCATTGGGATATATAAATTTTATCAGGTCTGGAGTCTCAACCGAAAAAGCATCTATTTTACGTTCAAGCTCTTTAATATCCTCATTTTTTATGGATATCTCCCTGTTTTTTATCTTTTCAGAGTATCCTGTCACAATCGCGCTGATCTTATATATCCTTTTTTCTATATCTCTAAGCGCATTTTTTACATCATCATACTCGCTTTTTGAGATTGCATAGCCTAGAAAGGCATTAAGCTCATCCAAGGAACCTACAAGCTCTATAATTTTGTCGTCTTTTTTTATTCTTCCGCTGGCTTTGTCTGTTTCCCCGTCATCCCCCCTTCCTGTATAATATTTCATTGCTAATCTTCTTCTTTTTCGTTTTCTACGTTTTTAAGCAGGTAATACTTGGCCTTTCTTCTTATCCCGTCAATGTAAACTCTGAACAAATCATATGAAAGCCTGTAATATACGGATTTTCCGCGTCTTTCAGATATCAATATTATGTTGAACATTGGAGATATAAGATTATAAAAATGCTTTTTTCCATTCTGCGAATTCAGGTCTATACCAAGCATATTTGCCAAGTCATTCCTATTCACTTCCCCCCTCTCTCTTATAAAATTTATTATCTTTTCGGCGTCATCATAAAGTTTTCTGCTTTTTGGATGCGTTCCGTATATCATGTGCAATAGGTCTTCCATTCTACTATTAGTTTCTCGGTTTATTTATCTTTGTAGTTTATTTATTTACAGAATTTATAAATTAAAATGGCATTTGACGTTATTTCTGTGATAAAGCAGGATTTTACCTTACTTTTTTCAGATTATTTTGTGCTTGCGTTAGCTATAATCTACACTGCACTCTCTTTTTTCTTGGGGCTTTTAGTGGATTCGTTTAATTTTTCCCCTTCCATTATTTCAAAAGTGAGTTTTACATTTACAGAAATAACAGAACTTATTGTTTACCTTGTAATCTTTTTCCTTTTGACGGGGTTTATAACCAGCATCGCATTCATAAGGATATACAAAAAGAAGACGGATGTTATATCAACTGTCAAAAAGGCAGCAAAAAGATTTCCTTACTTTATTGTTACTTCATTGCTCGTCGGAGCGATAGTTTCCTTAGGGCTTATAGCTTTCGTAATCCCTGGAATATACCTATCATTTAAGCTTTTGCTTGCCCCTGTTTCTTCAGTCACAGAGAATAAATCTCCAATAGAAGCAATAAAAAGAAGCTGGGGCATATCGAATGGAAACTGGTGGTATCTCTTTTTACTGTTTTTTATTCTTTCCCTGATACTGTTAGTAATGAGCCTAATTCCATATATATCATACTTTTTTGATTTCATAATAATAATCGCATACCCTCTATCCTTAATGGCCATTAAGAAGCAGAATAGTAAAATTAGAGGAAGTACACTCGCCTAAAATCAAATTTAAACAAGTTTACATTAATATTATTCCATGTTAGATAAAATAAATAGAGGCGTTATCCTTGCTTTCGGTAATGGTACCTGGGCCAGGCCGCTTTCTTATTATTTTCCTAAACCTATGATACCATCCGTGATATACCTATCCTTAAAAATAACATATTAGATTATAGAGTCGGATATAAAAGACATACCTGTTGTCATCAGAAATGATCCAGAATGTGCTAAAACTTTCAGACAAAGCTAGAGAATAATCTTGAATCTTAGGGCGAAAGCACACAGCGAGCCGAAGTTTATGGATATAGTTAATTCCACCCTTTAAGTATACCCTCAGATTCCTTTTCCTTCTCTGAGATCCAGCTTTCGTCAGCAATCGACAATGCCTTTACAGTATTTGGAGCTCTATTTTAAGTCTTTCTAGTGGCATTGTAAATCGAAAGGGTTTCTTCGATTACCTACTCCATACTCTTCTTGCCTTTGTCAAGCTTAAATTGGGTCAGTTTTCTCCATGTCTCATTCGGTAAAGTTATGTCTTTGTAGCTTTCTTTCTCATTCTACCTCTAGTTTTTTGTCTATTGGCGAATTTATACAGTCTATATTAACCTGGTCATATAATCCTTTTTTTGTTTTGCAAACGCCAGTTCAGGGTCTATCTTTTTAGCGGTTTTTCATGACATCTACGTTGCTGAAACGCAGGATAACGTCATGGTTTAGATCCTTCATTGGCAAGTATTTTATGTTTCTCAGCTTGTCAGCGCAGTAAACACAGAACTTGCTAAAAGGCACCATAGTCCTGTAATTATTGGCTTTTATTACGCCATATTCCGACATCTTTTTCAGCGCGTCGTAGTATTCATCACTTTTAATGGTTAGATCTGGCGAGAGATCCATATAAAAAGTTAAAAATAGGTATTTTAATTGCAGCAATATTCATAAACCATTGAAAGCTCTTTAATATGAAATAGAAGTAGTCCGCTTGAGTTTTTCTCTATCTAGTTCTTAGGTGTACACTCATTACGCCCATATTGGATATTGGTAGTTTCTTATCAAATGCATTATTTTCGGATCCTTCGCCTCTTAAATCTCAATCTATTTACGATATCCCTTTATTAAAATCAGGATTTTTAAATTTAATAATTTGTCCTATAAGTTCCTCTAATGACGACCAATTGAAAGGATAATAAACCTCAGGTTCGATTTCCTTAAATAATGACAGTCTTCTATACTCGGGTGGTATCCTTAATTTTATTTTATCATCAGCTTTTTCTTCTAAGTTTAATGGGATTCTAAATTTTGTAAAAGGTATCTCTAAGAATTTAGGTTTTTCCATCATTATAACCAAAATAATTGAAGTATCGATGCCGATTTTGGACAGTTCTATCAGTTTTTTAATTTGAATTTTTGTAGGTTGTACGTAATAACTGGTTTTGTCAAAGTAATATTTGCTCTTTATTTCGCTTATTATGATGTTCTTATTTTCAACCCTTAGAAACTCTATTACATTTAATTGTGCAAATAAATCAAATGCTTCAAATTCATCGTTTTTTTCAATTATATCTTGGTAATATTCATGAAAAAGTTCAGATTTTCTGATTAAATTCAGTAAGTTTTTTAGCGTTTTTCTAAATTTTTCTGCACCATCCCAACGTTTTATATAGTGATGATTAAAGGATACAACAAAGTTCCTGTTGTACAAGAAATATCTTGTGGTTATCCACTCAGAAAAGAAACCTAACATCTGGCGATATTTTTGCTTTTCGCTTTCCATAACTAAACTCATATTTTTTTATTTAAATATTCTTTAAACTTTTAAGCCGATCCCGATTTCCCGAGTTTTTCCCTTTTTCCCAGCTGCCTAATTAGTGAGTTTTACCCCCAATGAATCCCACTTTACTCCCACTCTACTCCCAAATGACTCCCAGATTACCTCTGCAGGTTTAGGCTATGATTTAGGTATGGATTGGGCTTTACTTTGGGGTTTTGGGGATAAGAGTCCGTTTAAGAAAGAGACATTATATACCAAAATTTAAAATGCTCCCGCCGGGATTTGAACCCGGGTCAGTGACTCGAGAGGCCACTGTCCTTGGCCGCTAGACTACGAGAGCAGTATAGATAATATAGATGCGGTATATTAATAAATTATACATAAACACCACTTTTATTAGCAAAGCGCATTTATTTAATATATGAATATTAGGTATCTTGCTGCACTGAGTACAACCGTAGGCACAATAATGGGTGGCGGGATACTTGCGCTTCCCTATGCAGTGGAGAAAAGCGGTTTTTTTGAGGGCATAGTTTTGCTTGTTATCCTGGGCATAGCCTCTATACTTATTACAATGTACACAGGCGAACTATCCAGCCATTTCAAGAAACTTCATCAGCTTCCCATAATGATAAGTCATTACACAAGCAAAAAAACTAGGTTTTTAATACTGCTGTTCCAGGTACTGACGATATACGGTGCGCAGATAGCTTATCTTACAGGGATATCAATAGTCCTAGTTTTCCTTTTCCATATACCTTATACTATTGCATTGACTTTGATTTTCCTTCTTACCTTGCCGTTAATATACAAGGGATACAAGTTTGTAGAAGATGCCGAAACCCCGATGCTGTTCATAAAGATTGCATTGGTAGTTGTTGCATCGCTTTCTGTTTTTAATCTTATAAGAGTGACAAATCTTTATGCCCTGAATCTAACAAATATTTTCAGCCCATTTGGTATAATCCTTTTCTCCCTGACAGGCTACACTGTTATACCAGAGGTTAAACAGGAGCTAGGAGACATAAAAAAACTTACAAGCGTGATAATAGTCTCATATATTATAGCTATATTAATCTATATTCTGTTCACTTTTGCGTTTATAGGAGCTTTCGGCCCTTCTGTATCCGCTGTTGCAACAGACGGGATACATTCCTTATATTATGAAGCGATTTTTTCAATAACAACCCTTTTCATTCTGCTTACACCATATATTGCATTAGGTCTTGTGCTTGCCGACTCATTTACCTATGATTTTCATATTTCTAGGAAAGTGAGCATGTTTTTATCCGTTGCAGTTCCTTTTGTCATTGCATTGTTTGATCTGGGCTTTGAGAAAGTACTTAATATAACCGGTGGAATTTTCATATCATTACTGGCAATAATGGTTCTCTTTGCGGTATACCTGGAGAGGAAGAGACGTGGTGTTAAAAAGATAAAATATCTTGTTCCTGGCGGGAATGTGGCGATTTTCTTCACTGCCATAGTAATGGTAATCGGTCTGACATACACGCTTTATATGGCCATATGAGACTTGTAAAATTAAATGTGAGGAAAGGGATAATAAAAGCCATAGTAAAGTCTTACAGCGATCTCATATCTCTACAATATATTTTGGATAAAGAGGATGAGATAATCGCCTATTCGCACAGAAAGATAACTATTGGAAAATCTCAGGAGGTAAAAACCATCAAGATAGGGCTGGAAATAGATAAAGTAGACCTAGATGAAACCTCTCTGAATGTTTCTGGCAGAATAGTTTATTCCTCGGATGAAAACGTGCCGCTGCATAAATACCACACTATAACACTAAAAATCGGGACTGGGTTCGTTTTGAAAAAGCAAAAGATGATGAATTTTCAAGTGAAGATACTACGGCAAACTGTGGAATCGGCTCCGAAGGTATTTATCTGTGTATATGAAATGGGCTATGCAATATTCTACAGTATGTCTGATTATAGAATAAAGAAAAAAATGGAATTAAGAAAAAATGTCAGCGGGAAAAGATTCAATAACGAGAGCAGGAAAGTTTTTCTTTCCAATCTTTCTGGGCTGCTTCAGAAGGAATACAAAAAAAAGTATTCCGTTTTTATAGTAGCCGGCAAAGCAATAGAAAATGAGGAATTACGGAGAGAGTACCTGAACGGAATAAATGTGGAATACGAAACAATATCATATGCGGATACAGGCCTCAGGGAACTGCTCTCAAAGGACAGCATCAATTCTGCGCTTTCAAAAGCAAGACTGTCTGTCCAGCGTAGTCTAATGGAGGAGTATTTATCAGGTATATCAAGAAATGATCCTAGATATATCTACGGCGATGAACACATAAAAGAATCTCTTGTGGTAAATCAGCCAATCCAGGCAATAGTTTCCAAAGATTATATCCTTAAAAACAGAGAAACAATGGAAAAATTGGATTTAGCCGGCTGCAGCATAGCACTTTTTGATGAAAATGACGATTCACTTGCTCAGCTGGTAAATTTTGGTGGAATTATTGTAAAATTTACAAGTGATTGATATTCTTGGTTACCCTTAAAAGGTAGAAGTTAAGCTTTAATATCTGATAGTATTCTATTTATTAATGAATAGTCCGAGCATAGCTTTTCTTTTGCCATCCTTTAATGGTCAAAGAAGCAACCAGAGAATTGCCTTTCTTTCTAAGCTTAATGATATTGCACCCAAAGGATCCCTTGTTATTTTGGATTCAACTGAAAAAGAGGAAGAGAAATGGTCTAATCTGCTTATAGTTAGGTTTTCTGGCGGCAAAAATTTCGGTAGTAGCTTTAGAGTAGGGCTCTCTGCTGCTCTTAATATGGGATCTGAAAAAGTCGTTACATTTGAAAATTATACAGAGGACAACGCGGTATGGTTCCTGGATTATATAAATGGCGGAAATCTTATAGAAAGCAGCAGGAGAAACTTCAGGGAAATGCTCGTGACGGAGATTTCAAACGTACTGTCATTTGGTAATGTCTACAATAAATTTTCATTTAACAGAATACTTACAAAGGAAGCAGCCAGTCTTCTAGCAAACACAAAACTTAACAGCAAATCCTTTCTTGTTGAATCAATAAACGTGCTTAATTCTCATGGAATAAACACCACCGAGGTGATAATGAAGGATCGTGGAAAGGACAAAAAGAAAATAAACATATCTGAGATGGCGGAATCAATAATAAAAAGCTTCAACAAGACTTCTATAAACTACAGCCTTATATCCTCACTTTCGTATATGGTGAATATAATGATGGTTTACACAAGTTTAAGCCTTGGCTTCTTTTATCCTATTGCAGTCCTTATAGGAGGAGAGATCAGCGGCCTTTCAAATTTTATAGTGAATGAAAAATTCAATTTCAGGAACAAGGGTTTTCTTAGTTCTGCATACCGTTTCGGTAAATTTAATGCGTTTATTCTCGGTGTTGTCGGCTTCGACATCCTTATTATAAGCGTGATATCCCGCTATCTGATAATGTTTGGTAGAGCAAACTTTGCTATCATCTCAACGTTCTCCATAATACTGGTTTCATTTGCTTCGCTTTTGACGACAAATCGCATAATCTGGGGAAAAGGCAACCATAAAAGAGTGTTCATATAACACTGATTTAGAATCTATGGACCGGCCGAGATTTGAACTCGGAGCCTTCACGATGCGAACGTGATGTCATGCCATTAGACCACCGGCCCATATCCTTTATAAGCAGCATCTGTAATATTTATAATAATTTATGCACAAGAATAAAAAGGATAAGCTCTTCCGGAATACGGGGTTTTATGTACTGCTCGGTGCAGTCTCCGCAATACTTCTCGCGAGGTTGTATGTTTACTTGGGTGGAAATCTAAGCCTTGGGTACGATGGCATAACATTTCATCATATTTTTCTTGGTATAATAATAGTGCTTGTAAGCGGGATGGTCTTCTTCTCATTTAATGATTATATCCATAAAAACAGGAAATTCATGAATATTTTGGGATTTATTTTCGGATTTGGGGCGGGGCTTATAACCGACGAAGCAAATTTTCTTATAAGCATAGGCCATTACTATAACCTAAGCAACTACTATAAACCAATTAACCTTTACGTTGATCTAGCTTTTATTATATTGATTGGGCTGCTGTTTGTTTACTCGTTTTTTAGAGAAAATTGAATGAATAGAATTGGACAAGATATAGTCAGCCGTGTATTTCTGCCGTTAGTTTTTCACAATTAAGAAATATTGGTAGTTTACTGTATTATTCATAGTATAAGAATATCCTAAAAAGGTTGGAATAAACCTGATTTAATAGAAGCTGGCAACGGAATAATAAAATAGCATAAGCAAGCTGCTGAATAAATATAATAACGATAGTTTTAAATTTAGAGATGTTTTCTATTTAAAGATGATAATTGACGGAAAAGACTCTGTTCTTGGAAGACTTGCGACTTTTGCTGCAAAATCAGCTTTGGAAGGTGAGGATGTAGATATAGTAAACGCTGATGATATAGTTATAATTGGAAACAAGAGCAGCATACTGCACAAATACCTTGAAAGAAGAAGGATAGGAACTATGTCAAAAGGTCCTTTCTTTCCAAGAGATACCAAAGGGATAGTAAGAAGGGCAGTTAGAGGAATGATAAAAAACAAGAGATATCATGGCAGGGAAGCATTTGGAAAAATAAAGGTTTTTGAGGGCCTTCCTGAGGAAATGAAAGGGAAAGATATGATTGAAATAGCAAAAGTCAGAATAGACAGGCCTATACATAAGATTAAAATAGGAGAGCTTGCAAATATACTCAAAGAGAGGAGAATATGAAGAAGAATACAGCTGTTGTTGCAAAAAGAAAGACCGCAATAGTAAACGCGATGATAAAGGAAGGCAAGGGCAAAGTATTCATAAACAGGAAGTCTTTAGATTCTTTCAACGACAGGCTTTTCAGGCAGATAGCATCCGAGCCTTTAGAGCTATCTGATAATTCTTATCTTAAATATGATATAATAATAGACATACATGGCGGAGGGTACAATGCAAGAGCACAGGCCGTTAGATCCGCAATAGCGAAATGTCTTGTAAAAAAAGAGAAAGGGCTGAGGAAAAAGTTCCTTGAGTATGACAGGGCTATGCTCGTAGATGACAAAAGACAGGCTGAAGCACAGAAACCATACAGAAGCTCCGCAAGATCACTTAAACAGACAAGCTACAGATAGGAAATAAAGTATTTGTTTTCTTTGAGATATTTTATGATATAGTCAAGCTTTTATATCAATCAATAGATCTCTGCTATCACTTTTAGGATATAGATATAATTGTAAGAATAATAAGACAGGCATTTGCTAATGAGATATAAATTTCTTCTGTGTATTTATCTCGATATTTGTTATTTTTTATTAAATTTTTAATAATATTTGTAGTATTTCCCCATCTTAGGATAAAAACTAAGTCCCATGATTATGAAACCTACGACTATAAATATTATTGCGGAATACTGCTGTGGCAGCGGTATATAAGAGAATATCTTGCTTACGTAAGCACTTATTATCTTTATTGTTATTCCTAAGAAGTCTATCACTCCGATTAATAATATGATAACTCCTATTAAAAACAGCGATTTTATCATATATTTTATTAGATTTCCTGTAAATATAACCCTTTCCTAGCAACATAGAAAATTATATATTGGATAACTTAAATATTGGTTTATGCAACGAAAGGTTTGTCAATTCTGTGGTTTTCCTATAGAGAGAGCGTGGAGCTTCTGTCCTCAGTGCGGAAGGCCGCTTAAATCTCAGGGAATAAACGTAAGCGGTATAAATATAGATGTTACAAAAATGGTGCAGGAGATAATCCCACAGGTTTTAAACGGCGCTCTTAACGGCTCTATATTCCAGGATTATGCTGAAAAGCCAAAGAGGGAAAGCTATGCGAAGCCGGATTTTACGGCAAAGGAGATAATAGAGCCGCAGGATTTAATATCCAAACACGGGAATACTATAGTGCATGCGATAAGTCTGCCCGGCGTAAAAAACAAGAGCGATATAAATATAAACCGTATGCAGAATTCTATAGAAATAAGGGCAAAGAACGGTGATAAGCTTTATCTTAAGATATTAAGAAGAGACAAAAAACAGAATGTAATATCCGAAGAGTTTGCAAATGAGAATCTTGTTCTTGTTTTAAAGAAAATAAATTAAAAATTATAATTATTTGTTTTTACTTCGTGTTATTACTCGAAGTCGCTTTCTTCCGAATCGTCATCGAAATCATCATCTTCTATATCTTCGTCATCTATTCCATCTACATCATTCTCATCGATGATTTCGTCGTCGTCTTCAACTTTTTTGTTTTTGGTCATACTACCTCCCAATTTTTTTGCGTGGTTTCCCAGCGCTTTATTTTAAGAGATATATTTTATTTATAAATCTTTCTATTTTGGATAAACTTGTAATATTTTTAACTTTTAAAGAGAGTGAAATAACTTTTAACAATATGAGCGGAAAAACCCACTATTGAATCGTGGGATGAAAGCGAACCTAGAAAAAGTATATAACAATGAAATGATAAAACAGAAATAATGGAGATAATGAGAGCATACAAATTTATAATCTATCCGCTATCTGAAAGAGTATACTACTATACTAGATGCGGATTGCAGATGGATAGAGATGTAAATGCAGCAATAAACATACTCAAAAGAGCTACTTTTGGACAAAGTAGAAGTAACGCTCAGGGAGATTCAGTAAGCCCTCAAAAGGAGGCAGGAATCAAAGAACTGAGAACATGTCCTGCAATAGCAGGGAAGCCCACACGCTTTAGCGGTTGGGAGGATGTCACTTTTATCTTTTGTATATATAAATATGATTTCAGCAAAAAAGGCCGGCTCTTTTAAAAGGGATTTTAATATATTGATAGGGCTGGCCAGGAATGATAGCAAGCGATCAGACAGATATTCTTACATTGCATATCGGCTGGTAAAATCGAAGAAAGTAAAATTAAACAAGGCAGAAAAGTTTTTAATATGCAAAAAATGTAATAAATTACTTGTGCCAGGTAATAACTGCCAGGTAAGGTTAAGCAAAGGCTTTTTAACCTATAAATGTTTAAATTGTGGAAATGCTAAGAAGGTAAAATATGATAAGAGGATATGATGTAAATCAGATTGAACTCGTGAACAAGCTTGCTGATAAACTTGAGAAAGACAAGCTTATAACACCCTTGGAATGGTCTAAATTTGTTAAAACTGGCGCTTCAAAGGACAGGGTTCCACTACAAAATAATTGGTGGTATTTAAGGGCAGCAAGCATAATGAGAAGGATGTACATAAATAAAGAACCCATAGGAGTAAACCGTTTGAAAGTCATATATGGGGACAAGGAAAAGAACAGATACAGCGGACAGCACTTCAGACCTGCAGGAGGTGCGATAATAAGGCATATACTTCAGCAGTTAGAGCAGGCAGGATTGATAAAAAAGGTACGGGTGCAGAATCATTTTGGAAGAGTGTTGACACCTGGAGGAATATCGCTTACTGATAAAGTTGCAAAGGAAATAAAATAAAATGGAATACGGTAAAAACAGCATTGATGAAATAGAGCAGAGGAAACGAGAGGAGCAGTTAAAGCAGGAAGTTCTTGCAAAGTTCCTTACAAAAGATGCACGTGAAAGGCTCGGTAATATAAGATACGGCCATCCTGAATTAGCAGAAGAAGTGGAGAGTATGCTTGTACAATCTGCGTTAACCGGCAGAATAAAGGCGGTTATTGATGATCAAAAGCTTAAAGAGCTTTTACAGGCGCTTTCACAACCTAAAAGGGAGCAGAAGATAAAGTTTGAAAACAAGTGAATATGGCAAGGAATAAATCAGCTGATACGAAGAGGGCATTGATAAGACATGCAAGAAAGACAAGTCGTCCGCCGGTTTTTGCGCAGATAAGAAAATACGGTACGAGAAAGATCGACAGGTCAAGAATGAACAAGAATGTTGGAAGGTAAAATGGCAGAACAGAAAATAATTACGGTGAATATGCGCAGGGGGATGGAAAAGGTTCCGCCTTATAAGAGAGCCGCAGCCGGTGTAAAATATCTTAAGGCGTTTGTGAAAAGGCACATGAAAGCAGAAGAAGTCAAGATAATGCAGGATGTTAACGACGAGGTATTTTCCAGAGGGATGAAAGACCCAAAAACAAAGATAAGAGTGATGTGCTCAAAAGATGATAAGAAAGTAGTAACAGTCAATCTAATAAAACAGGGGCAATAGATGGAAATAGACGAGGAAAAACTGAGCAATCAGCTAATGGAGATAGAGTATATTAGAAGAGAGCTTGAAAACTATATCTCTGTTTTGAATAATCTTCAAGTAACACAGGATAATATAGCAAGAGCCTTGGATGGCATATCAGGTTTGGAATCAAACAGTGATGTATTGATACCATATGCGCAGGATATATTCATAAAGGGAAAAATCAACGATGCAGGCAGCGCGATAGTCGGAATAGGCAGTGGCATATTCAAATCATTTTCCATAAAAGAGCTTAAGGAAAAACTGGAAAATGATTTCAAAGATATAACAAGCAACATAAACAGCATAGCGCAGACTATACAGACCTTGCAGGAGAAGGGAGCAAGACTTGAAGAAGAAACAAACCAGCTTTATGAAAGTTATCAGAACTCACTGAAATAATATGTTTGATTCTATAAAAAAGAAAATAAAGGATTCTCTAAACTCTATACAGAATAGGTTTTTGAAGGAAGAAAAAAGTGAGATAAAAGAAGACATTAAAAAAGAGGAGGAAATTCTAGACCAGGATAAAAAAGAGATAAAAAAGGATATAATAATAGAAGATAAAAGAGAGTTAAAAGAAGAGATAAAGGAAGTAGATAAGGAGATCAAGGAGCTTAGTAATGAGGAAAAGAAAGAGGAGAAAAATGAAATTACTATAAATGAAAACAAAAACCAGACTAAAAAAGAGCATACAATAAAGTACAAATCAAAAGAAGGCGGGAAGAAGCCTATTTTTTCCCATATTATAGATGAAAAGGACGTCGATTCAATCTATTTAGGCATAAAATCGGCATTGCTTGAGAACAATGCGGCTATTTCGGTTCTTGATAAAATACATGAAGACCTAAAAATAGAATTAATCGGAAAAAGCGTTTCTATGCTCAATAGCAGAAAACAAGTAGAGGAAGCCGTAAGGAACAGCATAAAAGATATACTTATAGACTATGATATCGAGGAGTTTATCTCGAAGGTAAAAAGCAAAAAACCCTTTGTTATACTCATTATAGGGGTAAATGGGGCAGGCAAGACAACAACGATAGCCAAGTTATGCAACTTTTTTATTGAAAAGAAAATTAAACCAGTGATAGCTGCTGCGGATACTTTTCGTGCTGCGTCAATTGAGCAGATTGAAGTACATGCTAAACGGCTTCGCGTTGAAGTTGTAAAGCATACATATGGCGCTGATCCCGCCGCTGTCGCATTTGATGCGGTAAAACATGCAGTTTCCGATAAGGATGATGTTGTGTTGATAGACACAGCGGGGAGAAGTGATATAAACAAGAATCTTATTGAGGAATTGAAAAAAGTGAAGAGGGTAAGCAAACCAGATATGACAATATTCATAGGCGATGCTTTGACAGGAAATGACGTTGTCAAGCAGGCGGAAATCTTTGACAAAGAAATAGGGATAGACTTCAATATCCTTTCAAAAGCCGATGTTGACAAAAAGGGCGGAGCAGTGCTTTCAATATCCTATGTGACTAAGAAGCCCATACTTTTCTTGGGAACAGGGCAGGAATATAAGGATCTCATTCCTTTTGATAAAGTAAGGACTGCAGAATTTATTTTAGGTAGCTAGTTTTTTCATTTAGTACTTCAGCTATGTTATTCTTATTTTATTATATTAGACTATGGTAAATTCTGAGTGAAGTAAATATCTGGCATTACATTGTTAGGAGGAACTGCTCTTAGACGAACCCAATTCAAGTAAGCCGTTCCAGTTCCGTCATTAGACTTTGTATAATAATAAATTTCAATCTGCGAGTTAGTTATGGGGAATGTTGATGTTGTTGAACCCATATCACTATAATCATGATAGCCTATTATGCTATTATCATACCATTCCAAGCCAAAAATACCGCTATCATAATAATTAAGGTTTGTATTTAGGTTTTTCTCTGTGTTATCATCAACCTCATAAACATTTCCATGTCCCCAATAAGGCTGGTTGTTCTCCTGTATGGAATACGATGAATTAATTGAATAAGTTAGCCCATCACCTGCAATGTTTGAACTTACAGTATTGTTCTCCTCTAATATGCCGGGATAATAAAATGAATTGCTTATAAGATGTGTGGAATTCGTGACAAAAAGTCCGTTATCAACCTTTATATTTCCGCTTATTAAATCCCACTTGCTTGTATTCAAAGAAGTCCCTGCAAAATTACTATAGAAATTGAAAACGTTAGCACCGTCATCGTATTCTCCGTATAGATTTGATAGTTCTGGAGCTTCACCTACATTTACTGTGTTGAACAGATTTGTAGTTTTTGGTGCGAAGCCCATATATACTGTTATTGATGATGAGGCAGGTATACTGCTTATCTTCAGCCACCAGACTGCATTGTTTGCGGTATAACTCTCTAACCAGGAGGGTATTATTGTTCCATTATAATAAAAGAACTCCACATTGTCAAGAGCAGAATTACTATAATTTCCATACACTGTATCTGGCGCATTTATCATTTGTTGAAATGGAGATGCAGTTGCTGTATCTTGCGAATTTGAGATTATTACAGGCATATAACTAATTATATCAGCCGGCTTTTTCGGCATCATAATTATTGTGTTTGAAGTGTTTAGAGCGATCTCTGAGATATTGATGTTATTAAAGTCCTGCTGGTATAAGCTATTAAAAGTCGAATTAATTATGTTTAAAGTGCCGTTTGAGACCTGTATAGAATCTACCTCTGATAATGCATTAAGAAAATTATAATACTCAAGTTTAGGTGTATTATAGTTTTGTATAAGCGAATTCACATTCTGGTTTGTCTGTAGATTTGCGGATTCTATCCCTATTATGCTTATAATTGCAAGTATAAGGAAGAACGAAAAAAATATAGTCACCATCTGGCCTTTCATATAGTAATTTATTTTATATGCTTGCTTTTATAGTTTATAATATGGACTATTTTAAAAATCAAAGCAAGATGGTGGAGTTTATACCTCTTTTTGTTGGAAGACTTGAAGGAGTTAATGACATAAATAAAAAGGAGATACAGCACATAAAAAGAGAAGTATGTAGCAGTATAGGTATGAGAGATATACCAAAGAACGGTGAGATATTAAGTTACCTTACGGAAACTGAAAGGAAAAAATATTCCAAGTTACTGATATCAAAGCCTGTAAGGGTGCTTTCAGGAGTAAATGTCGTCGCATTAATGACAAAACCTTATGACTGCCCGCATGGGACATGCATCTTCTGTCCGGGAGGAACAAAGTTTAACACTCCACAGAGCTATACAGGTTTTGAGCCTGCTGCCAGAAGAGCTATAATGAATAATTATGATCCTTACAGTCAGGTAAGAGCAAGATTAATGCATTACTTTTTTATGGGATACGCGCCTCAGAAGATAGAAATAATAGTTATAGGAGGAACTTTTACAACGCTACCAAAGGACTATGTTCATAATTATGTCACGGACATTTATAGGGCAATGAATGAATTCTATGGCGAAAAGGTTGAAGGGAATTTGGAGGAGCAGCAGAAATTCAATGAAACCGCAAGAATAAGGTGCGTTGCATTTGCTGCAGAAACCAAGCCTGAAAGATGCAGTGATGAAGATATAGAGAGAATGCTGAATTTAGGTATAACTAGAGTGGAAATGGGTGTGCAGAGCGTTTATGATGAGGTATTGACTAAAACGAACAGAGGTCATACTATAAATGATGTTGCAGATTCAACAAAGAGATTAAGAAACTATAGCTATAAGGTAGACTATCATATAATGCTTAACCTTCCATTTTCGGATATTGACAAGGACAGGGAAACGATAAAGCATATCTACACAAACGAGGATTTCAAGCCAGATGCCATAAAGATATACCCTACGCTTGTGATAAGAGGAACAGGGCTATATGAAATGTGGAAACGTGGAAAGTACACAGCTTATCCAGTAGAGAATGTTGTAGAGCTTATAGCGGAAGCCGAAATAAATTCTCCAAAGTGGATGAGAATAATGAGGATAGAGAGAGACATACCTTCTACTTTTATAGAGAACGGGATAAAAACGACGAATCTAAGACAGCTTGTAGATGAAAGGCTCAAATCACTTGGAAAGAAAGCTAATGATATAAGGAGCAGAGAAATAGGCCATGTCAAAATCGAAAAACCTGTAAAAACTGAACTTAAAAGGGAAAATTACAGGGCATCAGGTGGTGATGAAATCTTTTTAAGTTTTGAGGACGTAAATAACAACGCTATAATTGCATTTTTAAGGCTTAGAGTAGCAGATAATTCAAAAGAGTCATTTGTAAGGGAGCTTCATGTCTATGGGAATGAGCTCAATATAAACGAAAACAGTGAAAACGCATTTCAGCATAAAGGTTTTGGAAAGGCTTTACTTATGGAAGCAGAAAGGATTTCAAAGCAAGAGTATTCAATTAAAAGGATAAATGTAATATCTGGTATAGGCGTGAGGGAATACTATAGAAATCTTGGTTACAGCAGGAATAAATGGTATATGTCAAAGGAGCTATAAAATGGAAGATGAAATATTAATGAATGGTAGAAAAGCAAGGGAGCTGGAAAGGCAGAAGAAGCTTCTGCAGAAGATAAAACTGCATGGCGTTAACCTGGAATTTGAAGGCAATAATACTATTATAAGCAGTGAAAGCGCCCTGGAATTAATGTCTGTCAAAAATGTTATAACCGCATTCAACAGAGGTTTTGATTCAGACATAGCGGCATTGCTGCTTGACGACGACTATGATTTAATTGTTGTAAGCTTGAGGGATTATACAGGTTCCGAGAAAAGAGCAGTTCAGCTTAAGGGCAGAGTAATCGGAACTCGAGGGATGATAAAGAAAAGGCTTATGAGGGAAACAGAATGCTATATAAACATATACGGGAAAACTATAAGTATTATTGGACAGATAGAAAATCTATCCATCGCGAAATCGGCAGTAGAAATGATTTTAAATGGTGCAAAACATGATAATGTGTTTTTGATGATAAACAGGAAAAAAGCAGAGGTGTATATCAATGGAAATCGCTGAGGAACTTGCAAAAGGGCAGAGAGCAATAAGTGTTACTGAATTCTTTGAGAAGAACAGGCATTTACTTGGTTTTGATAACAAGCAGAAAGCGCTGCTGACATGTGTAAAGGAGGCAGTTGACAATTCGTTGGATGCATGTGAGGAGATGGGCCACATGCAGGAAAAGAACAAAGAGAAAGTAGCTTTGCCGGAGATAACAATAGAAGTCAAGGCCTTAAGTGATAATTATCAGTTATCAGACGAAAAGCAGAGTATTGGCCAGCTTATAGTGAAGAAGAATGAGTTTACAGTTATGTACAAGGGAAAGAGTGAATCCAAGCAGATCCGTGGAGGCAAGCTTTCTATTTCATTTGATGATGCAAGCTTCGATATATCGGAAAATAACGGAAAATTGACAGTCATAATGAATGGTAATCAGTTGAGGCTGAAGAAGAACGCCCCGATATTTCTTATAAAGATAACGGACAATGGGCCAGGGATATTGCCTTCGAAAATCCCGGATATATTTGGTAGGATGCTTTACGGAAGCAAGTTTCAGTCAATGCGTCAGAGCAGAGGACAGCAGGGGATAGGAATACACTCTGCTGTTCTGTATTCTCAGCTTACTACAGGAAGGCCGGCAAAGATAGTATCAAAGATAAAAAGCGCAAAAAAGGCAAAGATGATGAAGGTACAGATAAATATACTAAAGAATGAGCCTGAAATCCTGGAAGAAGCGGATGAGGATTTCTTTTATGAATCAGGAACAAGCATAGAACTGGAGATAGAAGGGATTTATATCAGCGGAAACAAGGGTCTGGATGAATATGTGAGAAGAACAGCACTTGTAAATCCGCACGCCACATTGTTTTATTATAATCCAAATGGGGAGAAGATAACCTACAAAAGGGTTATAGATTCGCTTCCTAAAGAGCCCGTATCAATCAAGCCGCATCCAGAAGGACTGGAGATGGGGATATTCATGCGTATACTCAAGAATTCTACAGAAAGAACAGTAGCTTCCGTGCTTGAGAACGAGCTTTCAAGGGTAAGTCACGCTGTCGCGGAGCAGGTCCTTAAAAGCGTTGGTATAGATCCGAAAGGGAAGCCTCAGGATATTGACAGAGCACAGGCGAATTCAATACTAAAGGCTTTGCAGTCCCTTGATTTAATGAGGCCGCAGACTGATTGTCTTTCTCCCATAGGTGGAGAGGAACTTGAGAAGAGTCTTAAAAAGGAGTATTCTCCGGAATTTGTGAAATCCGTTACAAGAAAGCCGGAAGTTTATAGGGGTATGCCATTTCAGATAGAGGTCGCGGCTGCCTACGGCGGGAATATACAATCTGATAAAGCAACGCTTATGAGATATGCAAATAAAATACCCCTGCTTTTTGATTCCTCATCATGCGCCCTCACACAGAGTTTTGTCAGCGTTGACTATTCGAGATACGGTTTGAAAGTAGAAAATAAGGTTCCGTCCGGGCCAATGGTCTTTATTATACATATTGCATCGGTGTGGGTTCCTTACACAAATGAGAGCAAGAACTCAGTTGCCAGTTACACTGTAATAATCAAGGAAATAAAGCTTGCGCTTCAGGAACTTGTAAGAAATATGTCTGTATTCCTAAACAGGAAGCACAAAAGCAGCCTGTTTCAGGAAAGAATAAGCCTTTTCGATAAATATGGTATAGAGCTAGCATACTCTCTTTCAAGACTTACTGATATGGAAGAGAAGAAAATAAAGGCAAAGATAGACAGTATGCTTGAAAAGAAAAAAGAGGAAGTAAAAGCCAATGTTGAAGAGAGCCTTAGCAAGGGAGACGTAATATCCAGTAAGATAGAATCGGATACGTCTTCGGGAGAGGAGGAATAAGTATGGATAATAAGGAAATTGAACAGTTAAGGAAGAACAGGCTAGATACCTTGGAAAATCTAGGTAAAGAGGTATACAAGCAGATTGAAAAAGGAGAAAACCCCTACCTAACATTGCCTGTAAGAGGATTATCAAACGTGAAATACGATGAGGAAAACAGGATGATAACTCTCGGGAGTGGTATGTCAAGAAGGTATTTCCTAAATGTAGGACATGTAAGAAAGTTCACACAGACAATGGCAATGGCTGCAGTAAGTAGGGAGCTGATAAAAAACGACAAGCATACTAGTTTAAGATCTGCATTCTACCAGGTCAGGAGGACTATACCCGGTACGAAGATAGACATTGTTGATGATCAGACAGAAACAAACAAGGCAATAGAAGATCTTGAGCTTATAACTGATTTAACAAGGGAGCAGCTTAACATAAATGCAAATAAGAATGGAGCGGTAGCCGGTGAAGTTGTGGTTGAGGACAGGGGAGATATCATAGACTGGTCAAAGATGGGAAGCGGCGGATGGGCCGTTCCAAGCAATGTAGAAGAAATTATCTTCAAAAAAGTAGAAGCAAAATTCATCATATACATGGAAAAAGCCACAATATGGGACAGACTTAATGAGGATAAGGCATGGAGAAAACTTCACTGCGTAATAATCGCAAGCCAAGGACAGGCAACCAGGGGAATAAGGAGGCTGCTGCAGAGGCTAAGCAGAGAGCATAACCTTCCTGTATATGTTTTGACTGATGGAGATATCTGGGGAGTTTATATATACTCAGCGATAAAGTTCGGTTCGATTGCTCTTGCACATGTATCTGATAAGCTTTCTCTTCCGGAAGCGAAGTTCATGGGGTTGACTATGGGAGATATAGATAAATACGGATTAAGAAGGCACCTTATAAAATTCAAGGATGTAGACATAGCAAGAATAAAGCAGATAAAGAATTATGAATGGTTTAAGACAAACAAGAAATGGATGGAAGAGCTTGACAGAATGGAAAAACTAGGTGCGAAAGTGGAGCTTGATGCGTTTACTGCAAAAGGTCTTTCTTTTATGACTGAGACTTACCTGCCTGAAAAGCTGAAGGATAAGGATTTCCTTGATTGATAGTAACTCAGGATTCTAGTTGTATTTCAAATCTTAATGATTAGATTCCAAGCTCTGCTCTAGCTTCATCTGTCATCCTGTCCTTTGTCCATGGCGGATCAAAGGTTATATCTAAATCTACTTTTGTAGCTCCAGAGAAATCCATCACTTTACCTTTTATGTCCTCTATAAGATAATCAGTTACTGGACAGAACGGTGAAGTTAATGTCATAAGTATCTTAACCTCCGTTCCGTTTATCTCTATCTTATATATCAGTCCCAAATCATAGATGTTTGCAGGTATCTCTGGGTCATAGCACTGCTTAAGCCCTTTCATTACATCTTCTTCCTTTACTGATACTTCCACCTATAATTTTAATTTTAATCATTTAAATATTTATAACGCTGTTATATTCAGATAAATCTTATCAGAAAATAAAGCCCAAGCATTGCAAACTGCATCGGCCCTATCGCAGCCATTGCAGGGTATGCCTTCCCTTTTTTGCCGAAGAACAATATTATTGATAAACCAATTATAGCCCCAATTATTGCGAATACTCCAGATAAAACATTATAATGCAAAAAGAATTCATCCGCAAGTATGGCAGGAAAAGCCATATCACCTCCTCCTAAAAAGACTACATCTTTTTTAACTTTCTTGGCCATTAAAGATATACCTCCAAATGAGCTGTCAGAGAAGGCTTTAGCTAAAGTAATCATATGCTTTGTTATAAAAACCGAGATATAATCATATATACTTATTACGGCGATAAGTATCAATGCAGTTAATATGTTAAGATACAGAGAGATTACTGCAGATATGGAAACAAATAGGATAACATTCAATACATCCTTTCCGTATTTTCCAGCGTATTTGAAGTAGTAAACAGTTAATACAATCGGAAGTACATAAACCATTAGAGAGAATATGGCAATAACGCTATTGGTTGAGTTAAGATTGCCGTGTAGTCCGAATACATATATATCTAGCATTAAAAGATCCGAGAATGCATACATTACAAAGATGAAAAGAGCTATTATAACGAGGTTTATAATCCTAAGCTTTTTGTATTTAATCAGCAGCAGTATTATAGCAGTTGGTACTATAAGTCCTGCCAGTATTATATAAACAAGGTAATCAAAGGGAGATCCTATCCCGCTGTTATAATTTATGCCGGTTTGTGCGGATATAGCAGAGAAAAGTCTCAGGTTAAGGCCGGCAAAAAACTGGCTTGTTATAAGAACAGCTGTAAATATAACCAAAAGGATAATCGCTAGTTTAGCATTTGTTTTCATAATACTGTATAAAAACCGCTGCTTATATTATAGTATTTGTTTTTTGGTCGTATAATGCCGAGCAGATAAGCAGTGTTATTCTTGGGTTTCCCTTAGCTTTCTTGTATATTTTGTCCAGTTCAATTGGATTAAATGGGCTAAGTGAATCAGATTTTGTTTTTCTCGCGATGTTTAACCTGTTAAGTATAACCTGCTTTATATCCTCTTTTGACAGGCCCCCGAGAGTTAATTTTTTAAAGAGTTTCCCCTGGGTTTCAAGTTCCTTCTCCACACCCTCATCTCTATTCTCAATAAGCATTACGGCGATATTCTGGCTTATTTTATAAACCATATCTATAACCTTCTGCTGGCTCAGTCTGTCAAGCATCTCTATATTGTTGAAATCATCCAATATAATCAGCGTTTTCTTTTCTGGGCTATTCTCTATACCCCTTATTTCATTATAAACTGTAGGAGTGAATTCCTCTTTGATTATATTAATTCTGCTAGATTTTTCTAGTTCATTTTGCACTGCCCCTATCAGCGTGCTTTTCCCCATCCCAGGAGCGCCTTTCAGGATTATTACCCCTCCATGGTCCATGGCTTCGTTTAAAAGTATCAAAAGTTCTATGCGTTCGTTTACCCTATCGACAATAGTATCATCTTTTGAATAGGTAATACTTATAAACGGATTATAACTTGCCATAAGAAATAAGATGATAAAGTATACTATTTATAGCTTTAACATAAACTAATTTAAGCTCAAAAAGTCTTTTTTGACTATGCTCTCGTAGTTTAGCTTGGACAGAATACCGGTTTCCTAAACCGGGCACCCAGGTTCAAATCCTGGCGAGGGCATGTCACATTCGGTAATGCTCTTCTTAAACGTCTATATGACTTAGGAGGGTGAACAAAAAACTGTGGAAAATGAATTGTATAAGTATGGGAATCTGACAAAGAACGGCTTAATAAAACTTAAGGAAGCAGATCCTGCCATGTAAAGGATATACTTAATTTCCTTAAAACTCTTTAAATGAATAACCATTCATAAGATCAAATACACAAATACGTTTGCTATCTGATAGCTATTAGTGAAATTCTGAACAAGAATATAGTCGATGCTACTAAAAATGATTTTGAAACGTTCTCGATAAAAATAAATCAGAGCGATTACTCCGAAAATACTAAGTCAGACTTAAAAAACTCCTAAAATCCTTTTTTGGTAGTTTCCATATCTAGTAAAATAATTCAGTATTTATTGGTAAACATTCTGCTTCATTAATTGTTTGCTGCCAAAGAGAACATTAAAGAGTTTTCGATTCGCTTCCTAACTTACATCTTCTCTATAATTGGATAATCCCATAATATTGTATTATTTATGATTCTATAGTAAAGAAAAGTTTATATACTAGTTCTTTTCTATCATAATAATTTAAGCATAAAATATGGAAAAACTTGATGAAATTCTTAGAAAAATAACGACTGATTCTACTTTTAATCAGCTTAATTCTCTTGATCCTAAAGCCAAAAAGAAAGTTGTTGAGATATTAATTAAGTATAAGGTACCTACCTCTAAGGATATAGCTAATTATCTCGGGTTGATATTTAATAAAATCCAAGACCAAGAGACAGTTATTGAATGTGCTAGAACAATAGGAAGGTATAATGGTGATGCTGCAGCAGATATAGCACTTTGGCTTAGGGAGATAGTTGATCAAACCAAAAACAAAAAGTCTGTCTTAGATGTAAGTAAAATCCTAAGTCTTAATGAGATAGTTAAGACTGTTGGGAAGTATTCTGATAATGCTGCAGCAGAGATAGCAAATCAGCTTGGGTGGATAGCTTATAAAACCAGAGACAAATATAAAACACTTAGGGGTGCAAATCTGATAAACAGAGTAGGCAGAGCGGCCACCATGATTTTAGATTATTCGAAGATGATTTCGGTGATAAATGAGGGTCTGGATGAAGTGATAACAGATATGGACGGATTGTATGCTGTTTCGCTGTATCTGAATTTTGGTGATAAACTAGGTCTGCCAAAGCCTACTAAAGACACTATGAAAAGTTACATTGATACTGCCAGAAATAGATTTATGGAAGGATATGGGGTACATAAGGTGCTTAACCTTGATCAGATGATGATGCTTGCGGTACTTGATAAGCATGATACGTATTATATAAAAGAAATAATAGAACTCGTGAATAATGCTAGGGAAGAGCGGCGAAAGGAGTATAAACTGGAAAATACTACCAGGAATAAACTGGAAGATATTATTGGGAGCAAAAACGTTGAATTGTCAAGCGAGGAAATGAAAGGATATGCGGTGATATCCGTACTTGGCTCTAGGGATGAGATCAAGTACAAGGAAGCTTTCTCAGTAGTATCTTCCATTGTCGGGGAAAAGGCTGTAAATAGTGCTAAAAACGCGCTTTATACCAAACACAGAGATGTTATCCCTAAATTGATAAAGGCAATGAAAGACGGAGATTATGACACTGCAGTATCCACCCTTAAAGACGTAAAAGACGGATACATCGGCAAAGTGATGAACATGTTTGATGCAGGAGGGAACATTCTTCCATATAATTCCCATAAAATGTCCGCAGTAGAAAGCAAGAACCCGCTTGATTACAACCGTAATGTTCAGATGGCATGCGTTTATTTCCCTGGGCCAGTGGATGGAGGTATCGTCGAGTACTGCAATGATTCCAATGTAATACTTGTCAGATATGATCTGGATGGAAAGGCTGCCGGCAGTGCAATATGCTATAAGGAAGGGAACAAGTTTCTTGTTGATTCAGTAGAGGGAAGCCGTGATTTCAGAGATAAAAAGATTTTCGACAAGGTATATGAGGATATCCGTTATAGAGCTAAAGAATATGGGTGCAAAGAGATAATATTAGGTAACAGCGCTTTTAATGAGACACCTAATAAATTCATACAATATATTTCATCTAAATACAACCTGAAGCCTGTACAGATCAGATTGAAGCTTGATACTGAGGGATATATGGAGACTGAAGAAAATGGCGAGAATTACGTCATTCCTCTATAAAGAAACTGATACATTCAAGTATGCATAGATATTTGGTTTTGTAAAATTTTTTATAATAAATATTGCATATAATCAATATTCCGTAAGACAAATAGATAATGTTTACTTTGAGTACAATTTGTATAAATCTTATTATCAATCTAAGGCAATCCCGATATCCCAGTTTTTTTCCTTTTCCTATCTGCCTAATTAGTGAGTTTTACCACCAATAAATCGCAGATTAATCCCGCTTTACTCCCAAATGACTCCCGGATTACCTCTGTATTATTAAGCTATAGCTTAGACAAGGGTTATGTTTTTCTTCGCGGTTTTATAAGGAGAGTCCTTCTAATAATTAGATATCTTATACGCCGTATTAATTAGGTTATTTATAGTTTCTTTTTTATTATTGACTATTTTTAGTAAACTAATATTATTTGTTAGTAACTTTTGGTATAACTAATCTAAAAAAGATTACTTGTATTTTTTATATTGTACATAAGAAAACATTCTTTTTTTTACACTGTAGTTCTTATTAAGTCTTAAATACAATCTTTAATTAAAATAAATAATGCTGGACAGTGTACTTACTAAGGATCATAGCAGGATAGATGTTTACTTGAAGGATTTTCTTGAATCTTTATCTACAAAACCTGATACTGAAAAACTATCAATTATAAAAGACTCATTAACAAACCATATGTTCTGGGAAGAGGATTATCTGTTTCCAGAAATATATGAGAATAATGGATTACGGATAAGAGGGTTAGAGGCCGAGCATGGGGCGATAATCAAATTATTAAATGAGGTAGAAAGGCTTGTTGATATGAATCAGATCGAAGATGCAAAAAAGAAAACAGAAGCCGTAATGCGTGTACTCAAAGGGCATAACGAGGCAGAAGAGGGTTATATATACCTTGAGCTTGATAAACTTGATCCAGAAAAGCAGGCAAGTCTTCTTCTAGAAGAGGTTAAACATGCATCCGCATCACAGGGCTGGATATGTAAAGTACTTAGAAACAATTCGCTGAAATAAACCTATTTATACTAGTTTTATTCTATTTTTTAACATGGAAATGTCATCAATTGAAAAGCTACTAAATAGTGAATATTTAACTGAATCGGACCGTGAAATATTAAATTTGGTTTATAACAATGAGGATCTAAAGATTATACAGTCAAGTGATACCTATAACTGGCTACAAAATAAAGGAAAAACAGAGAGCATACTTTCAATGGCAAAACCGAAAAACATTATGAGATTGGTTGAAAACCTTGACTTGTTTCTTGTCGATAGAGAGAAGCTCAAGCAAACAAGTAATTCCTATTCTATAGAAAATGATCTTTCAGTAGAGAACTTCTCTAAAAGTGAATCAATACCAGATATAAGCCGGCTGAACATGCAGATAAATCACAAGGGAGAAACCACAAAACTAGATGATTATTCTCTTGTAAAATCACAAAGGTATCTAGAATATCCTTATAAGGAAGAAAAGGAAAACCTGAACAAGACGCTTACTGCAAGGCTTTACAGTAAAAAGTTTGGCAGAGGAATTACAATAGTATACCGGCAAACAGTAAAAGACAATAATGTAATTGGCTCAAGGCTATATCTGCTTGACAAGGGAAAAGGACTAACTATGATTGAAAAAGACAGTAATACGAATATAATAGCTTTCATGCTTGCGATAGATTACTGGCATAATAACAAATTAAAAGAAGGCAAATTAGTAGTGAACAGATTCGGCAGTGGACCTAATCTTCCTTCATATCTTTCTCTTTATTATTAGGCAGATTTATCTTGTGGTTTATAAGCGCAAGGTTTACTGCTATTATGTGTGAACAGAGTTTGTCCTGCAAAGTATACCATTTGCAGTCGCACTGCCACCTCTTTTCGGATTTCTTTTCATTGAAATACATCACATTATGAGTATTCTCATCGCCCTTTACCAGAAATGAAAGGTGCTTTTCCGTGCCGTAATCCAGTTTAACGGAGTTTATCAGCCTTATTGCTTTGATATAAAGTCTTTCATCCTTCTTTAGATTCTTTTCATCCAGAAGCACTATCTCCATATTAAATTATTAAATACTGTCTGCAATATATAAAATAGCGGTATTGTATACAACAGACCATAAAAGGAGGAAGTCCGTTCACCTAAAAAACTGAAGTGCAGTAATGCATTGCCGTAAATGGCAGGCAACTGAGCAGAAACGATACCTTGTTAGAGCGGAAGAGATGATGCGCAAGCTGATTGCTTTAAATAGGGATGAAACGGCAGTCCTTCAGGGTGCAAACCGGTATTCCGGCGCTTAGTCGAATGTTGTTGCGTCTTACAGCGAAGCCTTGAACTAGGCGGAGAGACGACAAAAAACGGGCTATTCAATACCGCAGTTTATTTAAGTGGGGAGATAATACCATAAAAATGCAGGATGAGAACAACACTGAAAAAAGGGATTCCAATTCCGAAAATATAAGGAAAAGTATAGATTCCGTGGCAAATGTTCAAAACAACACACAGCCGATAAACAATACTAATGCTTCTTCTAATCCAAATCAGCAAGCTTCGGATAAAAACAAGGAAGCAAAGGATGATAGGCTTGAAAGACTCAGGAAGGAAAACGAGAGATTAAAGGAACTTAAAAGATTAAGGGAAGAGAACGAAAAGCTGTCAAAAGGAGAAGATGTATTACCAAAGAAAAACGGATCCAAAGGCAAAAACAGCAAAATTCTGATACCGGCAGTGGCGGGAGTGGCCGCCGTTGTGATAGTCGTTGTTATATTAATAT
>JBBIPE010000002.1:0-74309 GCA_037443005.1 archaeon | reverse complement strand
ATGGCGATACTCCATGGATATGAACCGACTGTGATATTTAAAATGTTAGTGTTTGTAGAAGTATTTATGACGGAGACTGTGTTTGAATCATAATTGGTGACATATGCGTACTGGCCGTTAGGAGTGATGGCGATACCCAATGGAGATGAACCGACCGTGATTGTTGAAACAACAGTGTTTGTAGCTATATTGATGACAGAGACTGTGTTTGCACCATTGGCGACATAGGCGAACAAACCAGGTATTGGTTTTATTTGTGTAGAAGAGGAAACTGGTGTTCTTATTGTTCCTTTTGAAGTAGAGGGATGGATTAATTTGCTTTCCACTGTATAAGATATAGATGCTGGAGAAGATATAGAGGATGAATAAGATCCTGCTATCTGGCAGATTGTAGATTTATTTGGAGCTAATGTGAAGTTAACTGCATTTCCATTTCCGCACTGAAAGGTAGAATATGTCTTTCCTCCTGATGTTATATTTATTCCGGTTATTATTATAGGGTTACCAATATTATTTGTAATACTTAGAGCTAGAAGATTATTATTTGCTACTGCTGCGGTTACTGAAACTCCGGAGAAGCCTGTTATGGTGGTGGATGTGATAAACGAGGGAGGGTTGAAGATACCCCTTGAATAGAGGATGACTACTACTATGACTATGATGACTATGATTAGTATTACCCATCTATAGGTCATCATATACTCCAAAGCGGACTGGCCTTTTTTTGTTAACATAGAATTTTTTCTTTCTGTCTGTTATATATAACAGGGGACTGCGATGACGCTTTTCTCAGAATATGTTTCATATGCATTCTATGGTTTTTTTTTATTTAAATATTTTTTAAACTGAAAGTTAATCTGCCGTTATAAAAGTTAAGAAGTTTGTTAGTGCTATTTCTTTGAGATAACATTATCCCCATTTAATACTTAAGATTTAAAATAGTTATTAAATATCAATCAATATACTGGAATAACGGCTTTTTATCCTTTATGAAACTGCCTTTGTCTAATTCACTGAAAGCTACTTGCAATTCATCAGTTGTATTCATCACTATCGGACCATACCAGGCTATCGGTTCTCTTAAAGGTTTACCGGAAAGCAGTATAAAATGTATGCTTTCATCCTTTGTCTTTATATGCACATTCAAGCCGGAACGAGAGAAAAAATATGTATTTCCATTTGAAAGCATTTTAGAGTTTGCTGTTTCTCCTTTACCTGATATTACATAGATAAACGAGGTATAATCCTTTTTAACATCAATCAAAAAATCTGATTCCTCCTTCATCATAACATCTAAGTATGTAACGTCTGTCTCTCCACCTGACCTTAAAGCGCCGTAGTTTTTCATAAAGTTTCCGGAGATTACCCTTACTTTTGAGTTTCCTGTAGCTATCTCAGGAATTTTATTAGATTTTATATACCGGTATGTTGGATCGGACATCTTCAGCTTCCTTGGAAGGTTTATCCAGAGCTGTATACCTACGACTGAATTCGGCATACCACTGCTTAAAAGCATTTCTTCCGGATTCTTTATATTGATTGGTTTTGGCATTTCTTGGTGGAATATACCACTACCAGCAGTCATCCACTGAACATCTCTTGGAAAGATAACGCCTTTGTTGCCTTCACTGTCCTCATGCTCAGTTTTGCCCTCTAATTGATACGTTACTGTCTCTATTCCACGGTGAGGATGCCATGGAAAACCGGAGATATAATCCCCAATTTTATCAGATCCAAAATGATCCAGAAGGAGAAAAGGATCTGTTGACAGGTATGTATTTGGCCCGCCGAAAATCCTTTTTAACTTTACACCGGCACCGTCTGTAGTGTCATGTCCTTTAAACTCAATTTCAACGAATTTATCCTGCACCTTAAATTATAGTTACTTTAGATATTTATAAATATCGTTTATGCGATATAATAAAATAACTATAATAGTTAATTATATAAAAGTAATTAATTCATAGGTATAATATGAAAAAACAGGGATGCGACATGAGGGGAATGCTTTCCTTCCAGATTCTAAACATGCTAAAAAAAAATGATCTTTGTGGAGAAGAAATAGCAAAAAGAATAGAGAAGTATAGGGGTAAAAAGCCAGTTGCAAGCACTATATATCCTGCGCTTAAAAGACTTTCAAGTAGTGGCCTTATATTGGGAAAAAGAAATGGCAAAATGAAGGTGTACTCAATAACCAAAAAAGGATTATCCGAAGAAAAAGTTGCTTTAGGATACTTCAAGAAATTATACTCTGAAATCCAAAAATAGGGGGACGGGGGTTTTTAAACCCCCGCTATATTTGAGGAAATGTTGAATAGAATAAAAGGCCCTAAAAAGGGCCAAAAATTTACTTTAATATTTCAATTCCCAATTCCTGGTTAATTGCACCTGTTGTCTTAGATAGAGTATTTAGCTCTTCTGGTCCAAGAAGATAAGGCGAACTTACACCAGTTATTATGGTCATAACTCTCAGTTTTCCTGAAAGAGACTCATCAACCTTTGCACCCCATATTACAACTGCATCGGGGTCTAAGGATTCTGTTGCCAGTTCTCCTATCTTATTTACCTCTGCAAGAGTTAAATCAGGTCCTCCAGATATGTGTATTAAAGCCCCTTTTGCTCCTTTGTAGCTGACATCAAGTAGAGGGTTATTCAACGCTCTTCTTACGACCTCAGTTACCCTTGAATCGGATGCGTCTGTTTCTCCTATTCCTATAACAGAAACTCCACCCTTATTCATTATTGCTTTAATATCTGCAAAGTCAAGATGAACCAATGCGCTTGCATCCGAAATTGTCTCCACTATCCCCTTTATCATTGTAGCCACTACTTCATTTGCTACATTGAATGCCTGGTCTATAGGAAGATTACCAGCCATACTTACAAGCCTGTTATTGTCAATTACAATAACTGTGTCGGAGTTTTTCCTAAGCTCCTCCAAGCCTGCTTCTGCTGATTCAACCCTCTTTCTTTCGGTTTTGAAAGGCATTGTTACTGTGCTTATTACTATTGCACCCATATCTTTTGCTATTTTAGCAATTACCGGCCCGGCCCCTGTACCTGTTCCACCACCAAGACCAGCGCATACAAATACTAAATCTGCACCTCTCAATGAGTCCTTAAGATCTCTTGAAGATTCCTCAGCAGCCATTTTCCCTTTTTCAGGGAAACCGCCAGCTCCCAAACCTTTTGTGAGCTCTTTTCCTATCAGAATCTTCTTGTCCCCATTCCTTGCATTTAACTGTATTTGGTCAGTGTTAGCTAGAATCACCTCTGCGCCTTTGACTCCTTTCTTAAAGAGCCAATTGCCCATATTGTTTCCACCACCACCTACTCCTATTACTTTTATAAGAGCCTGGTTGAATAAAGGCTCATTTATGCCTTCTTCCCTACTGGCTTTTAGTGCGCTTTCAACAAGCAAATCCATTACCATTTTTCCCCTCCGTTATGCTAAGAATAAAAGCGAAAGCTTTATATTCTCAACATGTCTTTATGTTATTAAGAAATACAAGTAAGTGATCCCAAAACTTACAGTGTTATGATTAAAATTTGAATGTTCCCCAACATTCAAATTTATTCTATTTATTTAAATAATAACTATATACTTTCAATGTTTAAAAAGCTTATTGTAATAAAGTATACTGTTTAACACAGCATTCTAAAACAACAAAGCAAAAAGTTACACGGTGGCGGGAAATTCCACATCCTTTATTGATGAGATGCAAACAAACCTAAGAAAAAGTATATAACAATTAAACCACAAAACAAGTTATGGGTATAATGAATAATAAAAACATTACTACTAAAAATATTTCAGCTGGAGACCTGATAGATATAAAAGTAGAAGGGCAGATATTCAATGGAGAATTCATAAAAGAAGAGGAAAAACTTGTTATAATAAAACTAAAATCAGGATATGATATTGCCTTGCCGCTAAACAAAATAGATGAACTTTCTATTATAGAAAATACAAGAAAAGTGGAGATAAGCGAGGAAAGAGAAATAAAAAAAACGGAAAAAGCAGATATTACATTAATAACAACAGGTGGAACAATATCATCAAAGATAGATTATAAAACCGGCGGAGTCTCTCCCTCTGTAAACAGCGACTATTACTTTAAGATATCACCTGGCTTAAAGAACATAGGCAGTATAGCAATATCCGATCTGATGAAGAAACTTTCAGAGAACATGCTACCATCCGATTGGATAGATATAGCTAGAGAGGCATATTCCTCCATAAAAAGCGGTAGCAAAGGAATTGTGGTAACCAGTGGTACTGATACAATGCATTTTGCAGCCTCCGCCTTATCATTTCTTCTTAACCCTTTATCTGTTCCAGTTGTATTTACAGGCTCACAGAGAAGCACAGACCGTGGTTCAACTGACGCTTCAACAAACCTGTTTATGTCAGCGATGACAGCAAGAGATTTTGACGCTGGTGAATCAATGATATGTATGCATGCTAACCTAAATGATGAGTATAACTACATTTTAAGGGGAAACAAAGCCAGAAAAATGCATACGGAAAGAAGAGACGCTTTCCGGCCAATAAACATTAAACCACTTGCAAAGGTTTATACAGATGGAAAATTTACTGACTTGTCAGATGAAATAATAAAAAGAAATGACTGTACAAAATTAAACGATAAAATAGACGAAAAAGTAAAGCTGATATATAGCTATCCATCAATGGGTGGAGATATAATAGATTACTACATTGAAAGTAAAATCCACGGAATTGTTATCTCCGCAACCGGCTTCGGAAATCTGCCCTTGGAAGATAAAACTATGGTTTCTGCACTTAAAAACGCTGAGAATAAAGCTATACCTATAGTTATAACATCTCAGACAATTTATGGGCCTACAAACAAATTTGTTTATAGTACTCTTAGAGAGATATCCAAATTTGAAAATATAATATATGTTGGTGATATGACAACCGAAACAGCATTCGTAAAAATGATGTTTGCACTTGGACAGACAAAAGATATTGAAGATATAAAAAATATAATGACAAAGAGCATCGCAGGAGAAAAAAAGGAGAGAAGTGATATAGGAGAATTTTTAACATGAAAATAAAGTGTGGTTTTGAATGGCATGTACAGATAGACTCGGGGAAACTCTTCTGTAGATGTAAATCCGAGATAAAGGACGATAAGGACTTTAAGGAGATAAAAAGAACAATTAGGCCATCATTCGGTGAAGAAGGCAGAATAGATACAAGTGCAGAATTTGAAGGAGAGAAGATGAAAACTATATTGTATAAATTCTTTGATGACACAGATTGTTTGGTTGATGTAGATGAGGAACCACCACACGAAGTTGACAATGATGCATTATCTACCGCAGTAAATATATCCTGTGCGCTTGATACTTACATCCTTAAGGATATAGTTTTTATGAGAAAAACAATAGTTGATGGATCTAACACTACCGGATTTCAGAGGACCGCTACATTAGCTGTAAATGGAAAATTCAAATTTAGGGATAAGAATATAAAAATAGATACTGTATCTATTGAGGAGGATTCGGCAAGAAAGGAAAACGAAGCCGGAAACCAGATTACATATTTCCTTGACAGAATAGGTATACCTTTAGTTGAGATAGCCACAGGGATAATCGACACAGATGAAAATGAAGCCAAAGACATTGCAATGGAATTTGGTAAATTCACCAGACTTTTCAATGTAAAACGTGGAATAGGAACTATAAGACAGGATGTGAACTTATCCATAGAAGGAGGAAAAAGAGTAGAACTGAAGGGATTCCAGAACATAAGAGAAATGGACAAGGTAATACTAAATGAGGCTAAAAGACAGGAAAGTTTAATAAAAATTAAAAAAGACTTCTCATATCTTGCTGAAGGAATAAGAAAGGATTACTCCAATATAGAAGAGGTAGTTTCCACTAGCGATTCGAATATTTTGAAAAACGCTATAAAAATAGGTAAAAAGATAGTGGGAATACGTTTAATTAATATGAAAGGACTTTTAGGGACCTATATCTGCGAGGGAAAGCGCTTTGGCGGAGAAATAAGCGATTATCTAAAGATAAAGTTAGGATATGGGATAATACATTCAGATGAGCTACCTGCTTATGGTATAAATGAAAAGATAAAACAAGATATAGCAAAAAAGCTGGGGTGCCTGGAAGATGATTCTTTCTTATTTTCAATATGTGATAGTGGGTATGAAGATAAGGTTATTGATACCATAATAGAAAGAATAAAAAGCCTTCTTGCTGATGTTCCATCAGAGGTAAGATTAGTACAGAGTGATAATACTACAAGATTTCTAAGGCCGATGGGCGGAAAGGATAGGATGTACGTTGAAACGGACCTGCCGATAGTACATATTAACAGGGATATCCTGGAAAAAGGCAAAAAATACGCTAATCTTACAGTAGACTCATTAAAAGAATCATTAGGTATATCTGATGAATATCTTGATCAGCTTATATCAGCAAGAAAACTTGATGAAGCTGTGGAGATGAATAAGAAACTCGGCATAGATTTTGGGATTATAATACAAATAGCAGTGGAAAACTGGAAATTCATAAAAAGGAAATTCGGTGTTGAGATAAAAACAGAAACTATTGAATCAATAATAAAAGAAGTAAAAAACGGGAGGATAACAAAAGAAGGAGCACTTGCATTGATGGAAAACATGGCTCTAGGGGATATTTATGATGTTGAGAAGATAATAGAAGACAAAAAACTTGAGAAAGTCAGTAGGGACAGACTATCAGAAGAGGTTAAAAAACTGATGCATGATGGAAAACTAGAAAAGATAGATTCATTGATAATAAACTTAAAAGACAGACTAGGCCCGACTTTTGAAGCCAAGGATGCATACGAAATAGCAACAGAAATGACAAAAAAATGAAAAAAGATGAATTTTATAGAGAGATATCCAAAATAGCTAGAAACAACGGAAATAAGCTAAAATTTGAGCAGTACGAAACGGATATTGATACTGCATATGAATTCATGTCTTTTATAGAATTAGAAACCGGTATAAAAGGGAAGGTTATTGCAGATCTTGGCTGTGGAAACGGATTATTGGGTATATCTGCTGCACTTTTTGGTGCAGAAAAGGTAGATATGTATGATATAGACAAAAGTCTTATAGAGATAGCCAAAAGGAATATTTATACATTAGAGCTTAAGAATGTGCATTCGGCGGAAAAGGATATGTTTGATATAAGCATGCATTATAATATAGCTGTTTCTAATCCGCCATTTGGATTCCAAAGTAATTTCAGCGTACCTGCATTCATAAAAAAGGCATTGAGTATATCAGACAATCTATTTTTTTTGTATAAAGATAACCTGAATATAAGAAAACTTGCAGAGCTAAATGGCATGTCAATTTTGCCGCTAAATGGGATAAAAATTAGAAAAAGCAAGAATTTCCACAAAAAAGACTATTATACTTTGCCTGTTGTATTAGTTTATAAGGTGGTTAAATGAAAGGCCAGATGAACTTTAGTATGTGGGTGCTTATAACCGCAATAATAGCAATAGTTATTCTATTAGTATTTGATTCAGCGATAAGAACCTATATAGTCAGTAGTTTTAGCGGACTTACAAAGTATATAAAAACCTCTAATGGAGGTCAGTTCTCAACCATAACAACGAATTTTATTGATTATAACTGCAGTTCTTCATGCCAGCCTTTTTCAAGCTCTGTGTACAGTTGGACAATAAAATTTAATGGTGCAAATTATACAAATCCCCTTAATAACCAAATAAGTGTATCCTCCTCCCCTGGAACATACACTGTTATAATATATCCTATAATTTCAAACTATGGAGAGGAATGCTCAAATTTAACATCATCCAGCACTGCTTTTAAGGCAGTAAACTTAAATGCCGGTAAGAACTATTCAATTTATTATTCTAAAAAATGCTCTTTTAGTTGAAGATATATTCAAAACCTCCAAAAACTAAAGTACAAAACCGTTAGTATGGTTGCTTATTATTACCAGCGTATAATAACATACTAGCATCCATGCAAAATTAGATATATAAAATTTTACAGTATTTGCATGGTTTATACATTAAGGTACAGAATTAGTTATTGATGAGGTATTTGGAGCTGATTTTATAAGGCCGGTAACAGGACCGAAAATACCGCTTTTTATCAAAAATAAGAGTATAACAAGCAATGCTAGGGCGATTACTATTATGATTATTATTGTTATCCCAAGCTCCATTCCTTTCCTATTTAACTTCATATAATCTATGGTAAATACACTTATTAATAATTATTCAAACACTAATAATGGAGAAATACTGTTAATTATTAATATATATAATTAATAGAATTTAGATGAGAATTATCTATAACAATAATGAAAAAAATATAGAAAACGGCAAAACCGCGGAAGATATAGCTAGAGAATTCAAAATACAATTAAAAGATGTTTTAGTTGCACAAATTAACGGCAAACTTGTAGATTTATCAAGAAAAATAGATGAGGATGGAGAAATAAAATTTTTCACTTTCAATGATAATGAAGGAAAGAAAGTTTTCTGGCATTCATCCGCACATGTTCTTGCAGCTGCGGTAAAGCGGTTATATCCCGAGTCAATGCTGGGAATAGGACCTGCGATAAACGAAGGTTTCTATTATGATATTTATAATATAAAAGTTGGAGATAACGACCTTGAAAGAATAGAGAAGGAGATGTACAATATAATAAATGAAGATATACCCTTCGAAAGAAAAGACATATCAAAAGATGAGGCAAAGGATTTACTTAAGGACAATAAATTCAAACTTGAGATAATTGAAGGAGTAAATGAGGGACTTAGCGTCTACATCAACAAGGAGTTTTATGATCTGTGTAGAGGCCCTCATGTGCCGTCAACAGGCTATATAAAGGCAGTAAAACTGCTTAAAGTGGCAGGAGCCTACTGGAGAGGAGACAGTAAAAAGGAGGTTATGACACGGATCTATGGCATAAGCTTCCCATCAAAAAAAGAGCTTGATGATTATCTAAAGATACTTGATGAAAGAAAAGAGCACGACCACAAAAAGATAGGTAAGGACCTTGAACTTTTTGAATTCTCAGAATTTTCGCCAGGTTCGCCATTCTTTACGGCTAAAGGATCAATAGTTTATAATGAACTTTTAAAATTCGCCAGGGAACTCGATAAAAAATATGAATACAGTGAGATTATAACCCCACAAATAGCGAAAATAGATCTATGGAAAATAAGTGGTCATTTCGATAAATACAAGGAGAATATGTTTAAAGTCACGCCTTTTGATTCTGAAGAAGAGTATGGTTTGAAACCTATGAACTGTCCTTTCTCTGCGCTGATTTTCAGGTCAAAGACAAGAAGCTACAGAGATCTGCCGATGAGACTAGCAGATTATGGATTTCTACATAGATATGAGCTAGAGGGCACACTTGATGGTCTTTTTAGAACAAGAATGATGGAGCAGAACGATTCACACGTCTACGTAATGGAGGAACAGATTGAAAGCGAGATAGCTAGGATGTTTGATATAATGGAGGATGTTTACCTGCCTTTCAACTTAAAGCCAATAATTAAGCTTGCCACAAGGCCGGAAAAGAGAATAGGGGAAGAAGCACTTTGGGACAAAGCGGAGAACATATTAAAGGATGTCCTTGATAAGAGGGGATACAAATATGAAATAAAGGAAGGGGACGGAGCATTTTATGGCCCAAAAATAGATATCTACGCACTGGACTTCAGTGGTAGGCCTGAAGATGCATATGCAGTCTCAACTATACAGCTTGATTTTAATCTGGCGGTAAGATTTGATGCAAAGTACATTGGCAGCGATAACACCGAGCATTTCCCTATAGTAATACATAGATCAATAATGGGCACTATAGGCAGATTTATGGGTATAATACTGGAAAATCTAAAAGGAGAACTACCATTTTGGCTTTCTCCTGTACAAGTAAGGGTGTTGACGATAACCGAAAGGAATAACGCATATGCTGAAGAAGTAATAAAAAAACTAAAAGAAGCTGGTATAAGAGCAGACAGCGAACTGGAAAATGGGACACTTGAGTATAAAATAAGAAAGGGGCAGATCGAAAAAATACCTTATGTTATAGTTATAGGGGATAAAGAGGAGAAAAATAAAAATATTGCAATCAGAAACAGAAATGGTAAAACCTCTTATAATGTGGATCTTGAAAAATTCATAAATGAAAGATTAGAAGATATAAAAAAGAGAAGACCCTATGACGAAAAATGAATTTTTACATAAAGAATACAAAAGATATAAACATAAATTCAATAGAAATAACATAATTATACCTCTTTTATCAACTTCACTTATAATTGTTTTCCTTATATTTGCGCTACATGAGATTAACTTTGACATAAGAGAGATAAGCGGTGCATCAGCCCTTATATTCACTTCCTTCACAAGCAGCGCGTTCATAATGTTTCTTATGCCATATTCAAAAGCCGCAAAGCGGTCAAGATTTATTAAAAGCTATCTAATTGCTGGGATCTTTGGTTATATTGGATTCTTATCTACAAAATTCATAAATTTTTATCTTGTAACGGCTGTATTGATATTTTTTGTATCGCTGCTTATGTTTGAAACCGACAGCGAGCATCCACCTGCATTAGGTATAGCCGTCGCATTTCTATTATTCAAAATTCCTATATATGGGATATTAACTTTGATGGCAGGAATGGCAATACTGGTTACAGGAAGAACAATCCTTCAAAAATTTGGTATACTAAGCAAGGCAAGCGAATTCAGAGTTAAATAAAAAATTAAGCGCTCAGGGAGGGATTCGGACCCTCAAGGGATTGCTCCCATAAGCTCTCCAGGCTTACGCGATGCCAGGTTACGCAACCTGAGCTCAATAACATTATATCTTTTACTTGGCAGTTTATAAATAAGTATCATAAATAGGAATAGCTGCGACAATTATTAAAACAACTTTATATAAACAATAACTAAGTAAATCAAAAAAAATTAAGATTAAAATGAGATAAGCGTATTTTTATTTATTGACTCATTATGCCTGCTATCTCGTCCGAAGCTTTCTTTGATTCCAGAAGAATAAGTCCATAGTTTGTATTAGGGTCTATCATTATAGTCAATATAGCATCAGTACCTGCTTGCACAGCAACGACTCTTATATCTTTGGATTCAGCAACTACCCTATCAAGTGTATTCTTTGCACCAAGTGACTTTAATGCTGTCTCTGCAGACCCAACCATTGATGCAAGCATAGCTGCAAAAGTATTAGGGTCTACATCTTCAGGCATAAGTGAAACCATAGGAAGACCATTTGCAGATATTACTGCAGATGCTTTAATACCACCTACAGTACTTAATCTTTGTAAAACACCTTTGAGCTGTTCAGATTTTGTAGCCATATTTAATTTATAAATTACGTATTTAAATAACTATGTCAGCTGCTTGAACAAAACTGACAAAGCCTCGTGAATACCTTCCTCCTTTAATTTTGTAGGCTCATTTGGATCAATTTTCGACAGATCCTCCGCAAAAGTCTGCACAAGATCTATAGCAGAATCCAGATGAAGTCTAGATCTTATATCTTCCTTGCTTAATGCTCCTTTTAGATCTGCCTTATTTGCAACAACAACGACAGGCAGGCCGTAAGTTTCGGTTTTTCTGAGCATTTCTATTGCCCTTGGAAACTGCTCCGGTTTTGTGGAGTCCACAATTAAAAACACACCTATTGCCTCCCCTCCAAGCATTCTCAGTAGAGGATCAAATCTCTCCTGTCCAGGAGTACCAAACAAATCTGCCCTGTAACCATTATAATCGACATTGCCATGATCAAGTGCAATTGTCCCTCCTAATTTATCAACGCTGATTGCATCCTTCGAAGCACTGTGTATAAACGAGCTCTTACCTGCATCAGTAGGCCCTGTTACAAGTATCTTCGGGAAATAAACCTTTATTCCCCCAGGTTTCATAGCCTTAAATAGAACAGAGGAGAAATTGCTTTTTTCAGTGATCCAATCACAGTTAACCACAGCGAAATACTGCCCAAATATCACCCTCTTTTCTATGCCTTTGATCTCTATTATAGAATTTACGTTTGAGGCTAATTTTTTGAAGTTTTCATCGCTATATCCCCATTCGGTAAATAGCATAACAGCCGCAGAATCATTCTTTTCCATGACTTTTTTAAGTTCCAATACAAATGAGTTTACATAGTCAAAATCAAAAAAGTCCACTAGTAATGAAAGTGAATCAACGACAAAAAGACCGTATCCTTTTTCTAGCTCAGACAGTATAGTCGATTTTACCTCCTCCCTGTCATAAGGATTATTTATAACTTTTATATGATCGGTTTCATCTGTTTTTATACCTGTTATTCCACTATATGCATCTATTAAGAATAATTTGTCATTGGAAGGCAAATCGTACTCTTTCATCTCTGTGAGATAGGATTGCGGTGAGGTTCTGTTGAGAAAAACCAATGTCTTAACATTCTCGTCTATGTTTTTGTTTATTATCTGATACCCAAAAACCTCATTTCCCACAGAAGGGGAAGCTGAGATTAAAACTATTTTCTTTGATGGGATACCTTTAAGCTGTTCATCAAGTTTGGCTATTCCAAAATATGGATCTATATCCTCTTCAATTCCATCCAGACCTTTATATTCTACCATATAATCTTATAAATCTTCAAGTTTTTAAATGTATTCATCCAATCTCCTTTGGCTCCAAAACTTCTCTGCTTGCTCCAACCAAAGTAAAAACTCTCTTACCGTTTTGAAGATCTAAAGTTATAATTGTATCCGAAAGATTCTTTATAGTCTCTATAACATCTGGAGGGTGCATTACTGTATCCAATGAAAAGAAAGTTGTAACACCAGCTGTTTTAGATTTTCCGCATATAAACTGGAGGAACCTATAAACAGTTACCGGATTATTATATATCAGAAGATTGGATAGATTGTCAAAGATGTTTATTACCGTTTTTGCATCCTTTATAAAATCGCTGTTTGTATTGGAAAGCGCAACGGATAAACCCGTCAGATCGATAGGGCCGTTCAGAATCTTTGCATATGCATTGTCCGTAAGATTCGGAGAATTTGTCCTGCTGAAATCATCAAGAATTATAAAATCCTTTCCAAGATACTGGTTTATGGGGATATTCCTGGAATTAAACTCATTTATAAGTTCTGAATATGATTTAGAGGTTAACACGTAAACAATCGAATTTCTGCTAGCCAGCGCCGACTGTACAAGTTTGTATAGGAACTGCTCCTTGCCAGATTCTTTATTTCCGAACAATGAGTACACTTTTCTATAGTCTAATCCCCCTGTTAATTCATCAAACGACCCAAAGCCTGTCTTTAACCCTTCCATATTATTAGATAAGTCTCACCTTTTTAGATTTTACACCAACTGGTGAATTGTCTATTTTTATTGACATATCAACAGTCAACTCGTCCTCACTCTTTAAAAAGTTTATCTCTTCCTTTAAGGACTCATTTGCAGGCATATTCGCAAATGGAAAAAGATAATTTGAAAAGCTTGTGAAAAGTTCCTTTTTGCCGCTCTTCTTGAGCATTATTGAAACATTGTCAGTCATATCCTGCGTCTCGACAAGCTTAAAATAATCTGTATCAACCACAATATCAGAGATGCTATCATGTGGCAGTTCCTTAAGATCGTCTATTATAGGATTTATATCCTCATTTGGACCGAACTGCTTTGAAACCGACTTTTGCTGATTGTTTTCCATAAAATCCATTGTAAGCTTCACGGAATTCACCATGAAAAGCCTCATAAGTATATTGTATATTTTATATATTTTTATCGACAGAGGATGCTGCGCTTTTATCCTTATCACACCATCTTTGTATTCCATACTTATCTCTACTTTTTTATATGGAATTAAAGCACTTATCTTTGAAATTTCTGAATTATTTTCATAAAAGCCCTTTAATTCATTTACAGCGTCAAAAACATCTACTTCCATACTTATTAATAAAACTTTGGAGGATTTATAATTGACTGTACTATATTGAACAGGCCCCCGTCGGCTGGCTTGCTGGCGCATATAGTATCTGCTCATCAGGAGAAATTGAAACAGGCTGTTTATTTAAGGACTCTATAACTGCCACGTAACCCGCACAGCCTGTACTCTGATTAAACCAAACAGATATATTATTCCCCTCTTTCATAAGAGTTGTATCATTTGCCAGGCTTCCACCGCTTCTGACCCAGTATATGTACTGCTGGTTAGTCATGACTATGAAATATGTATCCACGCTTGCGTTATACTGCATATGTACTTTGAAAGTATCCGGTATTGTCAAAAATGAGTAGGAATCCGGCCCTATGCTGGAAGGCTCGTTCCAAACGGTTATGTAAGGCTTGCCGTCCAAAAATGAAAACGGCAATGCTGATACGTTCTGGTTATGAATAGCCAAAGTAGAATTAGGATAATAAGACAATATAGACTTGTTTATTATTATGTTTACTCCGTTATTCGGCAGACAGAAAGGCCCGGAACTGTTAACTGCAAGCGTTGAGTTTGCAAAATAGCATGAATTGAATAGTATTATATGCTGCTTGAAACCATAGAAAATAACTATTAAAATAGCTATTAAGATAAAAAACACCAAAATATTCTTTGCTATACTACTTCTTTTAGAATTGGATTTAATCATTTATTAATTAGGTTTCCAAACAAATAAAAGTCTATCCGTTTAGGTAAAAACAACTACAAATTTAAGGCGCTGGGCAATAGACTACACCGGGTGCGGATGATGCTCCGGGAGGTAAAGGAGCTTCTAAAGTAGAACCATTATACAAAGTAGTAGTCGTGCTATTCTTTAAATTTGATGGGTTTGTATAGCACCACAATACTTTACCCGTAGAGGTTGTTATAGTATTACTGCACCACCCATAAGGAAATGAACCGGAACTTGCCGCAGAAGATGCAGTAGTTGAACATTGGGTCTCAAAAGCCGTTATTGCACTATTAGACGCACTGGCTCCTCCTCCTAGACCTTTGAAACCTCCTAAAACAAAAGTGACAAGTAAAACAAGTATAAGGAGACCGACTGCAATAAGTATTATAGTATTGATAGGCAACCCTTGTGCGCTCTTTCCGAATATCATATTTCTCTATTAAAGATAATAGTATTTAAACATTTTGGTTACTTTAGAGTTTTTAGGTTTATATAAATACAAGAATAAAAGTTTATTAACAAAGAATTCATAAGATAGGATTATAATATGTATTTAAGCAGAATAGTGATAGATGCAGTTAAGCCTATCGGTGAGTATAATATAATAGATTTGGCAAATGACTTAGCAAAGCATGTCAGAAATGGCAATGTTTTCATAAAGGTTGTAGAAGTTGATATACATACTGAAGGCCTAAAGATAGTCATAGAAGGAAGGATAAACTTTAACGGTGTGCAAAAAGCCCTGAAGGATAGAGGTGCTGTAATAAACAGCCTTGATGAAGCCACGGTAAATTCTAATGGAAAGGGCAAGAAGTAGGTATATAATACTAGGATTAAGCGATGGCCTTTTTCTCGGTTTGGGTATCTCCTTGGGTATATCCTTTTTCCACAGCTATAACCTTACATTT
Source organism: archaeon (assembly GCA_037443005.1). Taxonomy (GTDB): domain Archaea; phylum Nanobdellota; class Nanobdellia; order Parvarchaeales; family Parvarchaeaceae; genus Parvarchaeum. The sequence continues at coordinate 58,703 of JBBIPE010000002.1, read as the reverse complement.
GCGTCTATCTTGCTTGTTGGAGTGAGTGGTTCGCTCTCAAACTTCTTCTCGACATACAACGCGGAAAACTTCGTTCTAGGTCAACAGATAAAAGAATATGGGAAGATTATGTTTGCCAGAGATTATAATCCAGATAAAATCACAAAAAACAAGAAATCAAAGAATCTGAAGTACGCAGAATTAAGCTTTCTTTCCACATTACTTGGCAGCTTGATAGTGCTTACTCCTTACATTGCATATTCTCTATTAAAAATAAGGAAGGATTCTTCCGCCAGCATTATCTCACTTATAGCGAGTCTTATAATACTGGCTTATGTTGGGAGTTACTCAATTGAGAAGAAAAAAGACAGAATAAAAGAAGGCCTTAAAACAGCAAGTATAGGACTTTTGATAGCTGTTATAAGCGCCGGAATAGGTATAATTATAAATACATTTATTTAGATCCTGCAAGATCAGCCATCTTTGAATTGAATTCTATTCCCATAACAAGCAGTTCCTGCGCTTTTTCTCCGGTTATTTCAATCTTTTCTCCGTGAAATATCCTCTTTCCAAGCAGATATATCTCATTAAAGGTGTCCGTATCTTTTTTGTTTATTAATCCACGCTTTTCAAGCTTCTCAAGCATTTCGGGAATTAATTCAGGTGAAGGAGGAACCTCTCCGTTCCGCATTATAGCTGCTTGTGCGGAATTTACAACTGCCCAATACATATCTGTTACCACGCCTGCAAGCTTGAGCTTAGCAGAATTAGAGTAAAGCTCGCTTCTTGTAAGAGAAGCGTAAATTGACTCTTCTGTTGGTTTTATCTCGCCCATATTAAGCAGTGCCTGCAAAGGCTCAAAATATCCAGTATCTATGAGCGGCACGCCGTACTTTAAAACATTTACTGAAACAGGATCTGCTGCTATTACTCCTCTCCAAAACGCAGTCAAAGTAACAAAATTTATATGCAGTTTTGCCTCGCTTTCCTTTACAAGATTATCAACATCACTAAATATAAGGGACTGTGTGCTTTCATCCAGTTTATTCAAGACATCATCCATTACAACCATTATATCTACGTCGCTGTCGTCGGTTTCCTTGCCTTTGCTGTAAGATCCGAATAGAACTATTGTTTTCATTATCTTCGGGTATCTTTCAAATATGCCCTTTGCAAATTTATAGGCTGCACTATAACCTCTAAGTTCCAATTTCCCTTTATCGTTGTTTTCTTCCATCAAAACATCGGCTGTCCGGAGAAAGACTGATTCCCCTTATTTTCCATGTAACCTCCTCCTGTGGCAGGAAACAAACCTGAAAAACCACCATATGAGAATAAATCGTACTTTAAACCTAGATTGGAGTAAGAAGAGTAATCTCCGACTATTGAAGAATAAGGCTGGCCCAGATAAGCCGGCAGTGAAACATAGGGAGTATTCCCGTATATAGGTGCGCCCATATATTGAAGAGACTGAACTGCACCTACCTCCAAACCGCCTAGGCCACCGAAAACCTCCATTATTGCAGGTACGTCTAGGCCTTTTTCCATCATAGCATCATAAACTTCCTTTATCGGCGCATTTCCCTGTCCTAGCGGAAGATGACTGTCTCTGTTTCCCATATTATCATTTAGATGGTATCTTTTCAGGTATTCTGCCGCAGATTTTGACATTTCAACTATATCTTTATCTGAATACGGCTCGCCGGTCTTTGGATTTATATATGATTTAAAAACATTTATATGCCCTATATCCAAATTTATCCCTATAAGATCACTGCTTACCCTCTCAGCTTCCTTTAATGAGATATGCTCTTTCTGTTGTAGCTCCTCCGCAAATTTCTGCCTGGCTAATTTTACCGCTTCTGCTGTATCCTTTGGATTGCTCAATGACATCTCGGGAGACATCGGATTCTCCACAAGTATCACTGGTTTGGACTCTGTGTTTTTATATGATACCATAGCAGCCTTTGCTATCCCCTCTGCGGCTAGATTTGGAGCGATATTATCATAAGGTATAAATCTTTTATCTAAGTTATTTTCCTGAATCTTCAGCTCTCCCATTCTCTCATTTGTATCCTTTATCATTTTATTCACTTCTTCTAAATCCTGCTGTGCCGCTTTAAGCGCATTTAAATCGGATTTCGCCTTCGCATTAGCCATACTGTTCATTGCATTCAATTTCCTATATTCTAGGTTCCTCTGTGTAAAATTAAGGTTGGCCCGCTCCTGACTGAACTGCTGGGAGAATTTATCCTTCTGAAATTCAAATGAACCTTCTGGTTTCAGTATAACCTTGCCATCGTCCGAGAAGAATCCAAGCTGCTGGCCACTATTATTAAAAATTTTATTGTATAGATCCTTTCCGTATATATCCATGAATTTTTCCTTTGCTTTGTTTTTTCTGTCTTCTATACTTGTTACCTGGTTTGTATCTACACCCAGATTAATTTCCTGTGTCTGGACCTGCATAATCTTGTCCTCTTCACTGTCATAAACTGAATACACTGTATTTTTGTCCGGATCCGAAAAATTATCAGAGGAGGCATGAAAGATGACAGGTATATTCTTTCTGCCCATCTTCCTGCTTATATCATCAGCGAACTCCAATGCTGTGCTTACCTCTCTGTCAACCATATGTTCATATGTTTGCTCTTTCTTGCCTGACTGAGGGTTTAAACCAGAAAAATTAACAGCCCATGGTGCGTGAACACTTAAATCTACGTCATTAGTCTTTGCTAGATTGGCTATTGCCTCCCTCTCCGCTTTGCTTATAGTGTCAGCAGCATTCCCCTGCTCACCTCCTAAGCCATAAACACTTGCCACATCAATCTCAACCATCCTGGCCCCGCTTCTAAGTACTTTTGAGAATTCCTCCAGCTGGTTCCTTTCTCCTATAGAAACACCAAACTGGACCTTATTGAATGGATCATTAAATTTGTTGTTCAGCATGTATTCTGCCATAATTTATAATGAATGTTCAAAGGATAAATGCTTTTTCAATCAGCTTACACTGTATACTTCCTTTGTTATAATCGCAGCAAGACTTGAAGTCTGATTTGTCCCCATTATCACATAATCGCCGTTATTCAGCTTAATTATAACATCTGTTGAATTGTCCGAGGCTACATAGGCCATTGCACCGTTGCTTAATGTATACAAACCAAGATTTAGGTTCCCTATGCTTGTTCCGTCCTTTCTCAATGAAAGAGTGAGATTGCCGGAATCTATATTTGATAGATAAACCGCAGTTATCTCATTTGATGTAACATTTATGCTGCCGCCTAAAGGAGCTGCAGTATCAACGTAAACATATCCATGCCCCACTGTTATAAAAGCACGTGAAGGCAAAAACATTAAGATTATACCAATTAATACAATTGCAATTCCTGTTATTATCACACCGTAAAAAGTATGCCTGATTCCCTTGCTATTTTCCCCTTTTTTTCTAAATAAAAGAGCAAGCGATATAACCACTAGACCTGAAATTATAGGTATGAGAAAGATTATATTTGTATATCCCGGCAGCTGAAAAGCAAAACTATACACCATTTTTACCACCTTTTGGGCCGGTATTTACTATAAGATATACAAGATAAACTAATATCCAGATTATTCCTACAGTCAATAAACCAATAAAAAGGTAGTACTTTTGATTTATTAAAAACAATGAGACAACCCCCGCAAATATAAAAATCAGGGGGATTACAAGCGCATTTATCCATATCTTAAATCCCAGACCCAATTCTGCAGAATCGCCATATGTTTTAAGGGATTTATCCGGCCCTTTAGTCATCAAATCGAATTTCTGCAGTGTATGACATTTCGGGCAGCGGAATATCCTTTTAGTTCCTAATCTAATTGAATGAAATGATGCACCTGGTATGAACTCATAATTAAACTTATAACCGCATTTGTAGCATTTGCAAATTGAAGTTGACATACAGTGATTTTTAGTAGTATACATTTAAATACTTTAAGGGTAAAAAGGCCAAAATCAGCTGCCAAAAAGCCTTATGTGCTCCTTCATCATGCACCTGTTGAATATGACCTTTATTCCCTTGGATTCAGCAAGCTTCTTTGCCTCCTCATTGTATATGCCCTCCTGCATCCATATCACTTTGGGTGATTTCTTAATTGCTGCGAAAACAACCGGCAGTACCTTGTCCGAAGGCCGGAATATATCAACTATATCTATTTTTTCGCTGGCATCGGAGATTGATTTGTAGGATTTCCTTTCAAGTATTGAATCGGCATTTGGATTTACAGGAATAACATTATATCCTTTTTGAATCAGATAAGCAGGCACCTCATGACTGTCCTTTCCAGGTTCTCTTGACATACCAACTACTGCAACATTTTTATAATCCGAAAGTATGCTTTTTATCTCGCTGTCCATGTGGCTGTCTTTAGGCATTTTCATTATTTCTTTATGCTCCTCTAAAGAGCATTTTTCTTCATTATCCATATAATTTCAAAACATTTAAAATATTTATAAATAACTGATTATAATTCACTTCTATTATATAACATAAATAATTATGACATTCTCCAGCCGGTAAAGTGTGTGGGACTTTCCGTTCACCTTTTTTAAATAGGAAACTATTAAATAGTAGATATTTAAAAATAGAAGGAGCGATATTAAAGTATAGGTAAATAAAATATGATAGGTATACTAAGAAAATGAGAGTTGCTGTTATAAAGGAAAGCGAATGCGAGGCCCCTGATAACTGCAATTATATATGTGCGGATGTCTGTCCAAGGGTTAGAGAGGGTGCAAAGGAAACCGTTTATGCAAGGGAAAACGGAAAAGCCGCAATAACAGAAAGCCTTTGTATTTCCTGCGGAATATGTGTAAAACGCTGCCCTTTTGACGCTATAAAGATAATAAATCTACCGGATGAGATGGCAAAGGATCTAACTTTCCAGTATGGTATAAACAGCTTTAGAACATTTAGTATAGCGACACCAATAGAGAACAAGATAGTGGGGCTTATAGGAAGGAATGGGATAGGAAAAACTACGAACATAAACCTTATATCGGACAAGATAAAACCTAATTTCGGAGATTTTAGCAGGACTTATTCCAATGAAGAGATAATAAAAAGGTTCAGAGGGAAGGACATACAACCTTACTTGACAAAGATATATTCAAGTGAAATGAAAATAGCGAAGAAGGAGCAGTCTTTTTCACAGAAAGGAAAGGTAAGAGATATAGTAAAAAAGGATAGATTAAACATTATAGACCCCGCAATAATGGACAGAGACACAGAAACGCTTTCTGGAGGAGAATCACAGCTTGTCGAAATAGCCAAGACATTGGATGAAGATGCGGATGTTTATATATTTGATGAGCCGATGAATTATTTAGATATAAATACAAGGCTAAATGTTTCAACAAAAATAAAAGAGAATTTAAAGGATAAAACTGTTGTGGTTGTTGAACATGATCTTGTTATGCTAGACTATATAACAGATTTTATACAGATATTATACGGTTCAGAGGCAAACTACGGAATAGCTTCCCATATAATGCCCTCAAGAAACGGCATAAATACATATCTTAATGGTTATCTTCCAACCGAAAACGTGAGATTCAGAGATTATAGTATACACATAAAAAAGGTCCTCCCGCCTGTAACCAACGAGCCATTTATAACCTGGCCGGAATTCAGTGTAAAAATTGACAGCTTTACGCTTGATACAAAAGGCGGTAAGATTTTCAAGGGAGATGTAATAGGTGTAATAGGAGAGAATGGAATAGGTAAAAGCACGTTTATAAAATCGCTTGCGGGACTGACTGAAACAAGTATAGGAAAACTTGATTTGGGCATAAAAATTGCCTATAAACCTCAGATCATCAAGCCTTTTGATGGTATAGTTGAAAATACTTTAATAAGCATAAATCCAAATTATACAAATGATATGGGTATAATATCTGCTTTCAATAAATTGGGAATAAACAAGATCATGAAGAAGAATGTTAAGAACCTTTCCGGTGGAGAGCTGCAGAAGCTTGCGATAATGACGACTTTAATGCAAAATGCAGATATCTATCTTATAGATGAGCCATCTGCGAATTTGGATATAGAAGACAGGCTGGAATCTATGAACATAATATCCTTATTTATCTCTTCCAGGAATAAATGTGCAATAATAGTTGACCATGACCTTGCATTCCTGGATTCAACTTGCCCAAGAAGTATACTTTTTAGAGGTCAAAAAGGAATAAACGGCATGACTGATGATATAGAAAAAACGGAGAAGGCTATAAACAACTTCCTGAAAGGAATGGACATAACTATCAGAAGGGATAAGGACAGCGGAAGGCCAAGAATAAACCAGAGGGGAAGCAGGCTTGATATTGAACAGAAAGCGGCCGGAAACTACTTTGCCGAATAACTGCTCTGTGCTATAAAATAAATTTCCACAGTAATATAATAGTAATACAAAGAGGCTCTTTTAATCCTAGATTTAGCCACATATAGATATGAGGGGGGATAAAAATGGAGGAAATAAAAAGTTTATATGAAAAGCTTCTGGAGCAGATAACTCTATACAACCAGTACAAAAACAATGTAGACTTTGAGAAAGCAAAAAAAATGAGCGAATTGCTAGTAAATATAAACAACCTCGCAGTTAGAGTCGGTATATCTCAGGGGGATGTGGAAGCAAAACTTGAGGAAATGGAACTGCAGCTTAGATCGATTGAAAAGAACAGGGCCGTTGTCTTTATATAAGTCACTTTGAAACTTCAAACTGCATCAAATCAAGCACAATAACTCGAAGAGTAGCGGAGCCAGATGAAGCGGTTACTGTATCGTAGCCGCCGGGATTTGCAGATGAAGGCACTTCTATAGTACAGTACCCAGAAGGAGTATTATTTAGGATTGTCCATCCAGTAGCCGTGCCGTTTCCGTATAATACATTGCAGTTTACCGAGTTTATTGTCGTGTTATATGAGGGAAATACACTGTTTATTGAAAGAGATGAATTGCAGGAGGAACCGCAGGCACTACTATAATTTGTTATTATTATCGGCTCGTAGAAATCAAGATATGAAGAGGACGATGGTCCTGAACTATAGGAGAATATCAATGAATCGGGTATGCTATCCGAGGAGTAATTGCTTTTTTTAAATATATTTATAGTAAACGGGCTGTGTATCTCTGCATTGAAAGTAGATGAGATATAATTCGATAGAGCCGAAGAAGAACCCCCTTCCTGAAAATTTAACAATGCAGATTGTGTGGATGACACAGTAGAAAAAGATGAAATAGCCGAGTAAACTAGGGAAATAAAATTGCTATTCGTGGTTATTGAACTGTTGAGCGAAAGGTAGTAATTTGTTATAGAATAGGCGGAGATTATAACGCTCAGTATTATTATGCTTCCGACAACAAGATCTATCGTAAATATCTGCCCTTTTTTCATGACCACTCCCTATAAGATAAACGAATTATTTCATTTCCAGGGTATAAAACCACAAACCGCTCTATGGAAGAGATGTAATCAGCCGAGAGATCTATTGGAAAACCCGCAGTAATAGGCACTCCGTTTATCCTTAACATTGAATTATTAAGGTAATAAAACGCGATGTTAAAGTTGGCCCCTGCTTTTAAAAGCGCAGAAAGACAGGAAACCGGCAGGGTCGTAAGGTTATAAAGCTTTGACGGCGAAGCCTCAAGGTAAGTTTGCATTAAACCAACCTGTTTTATTTGACTGCACGTAAGAGTATTCCAATCCACAGGATAGCCTTCCGACTCAACCAAGGAATTTGCCCCTTGTACTGCTATATTATTGATATAATTTGACTCCAGTTGCGAGTAGTATGAGGAATAAGAATTGTCTATATCGGCATTTGAATACAGAAAAAGCAGGACTGTAGTAAACAGCAGCAGGAAGATAAAAAGAGATATAAGCAGATCTATTGTGAATATCTGCCCTTTCCTGTTCATAAAAATTCGCCTCTTTTCATCATGTACTCTATTTTATATCCTGTCTGAGAATACAGCTTTAGAAAGTCCTTATTCTCTGCTATTACTTCTTTTCTGGATTCATTAAACTGAGAAATGGAGGTTTTACCTTTTCCGTTCTTGTATGACTGAATTGATTTCTCAAGTAGTTTGTTGTAAAGCCTTTGCGCAAGAACGAGCATATTGTTTATTTCTGACTGTTTCTTTATGTCTGGATAGATCCTGAATTTGTAGGATCTTATTGTCTCCATATCTTTTATGTTGTCTTCCATTATTATATTCTTTTCTGAGTTCGCTTTCATCCCCACCCATAAAGGATGTGGAATTTCCTACTCACATTTTTAAAATCAATGCCTAACATCTAATAGTAATATTAAAATTTACAAGATATAAATAATATATGTTAAGGATTTAAAATGGAAGATATAGATGAAATACACAGCGGAATAATGAGAAAACTTGAAAGTGGCCCGTCCCTTATACTTGAGATTTCGGAGAATATAGAGAAAGACACGTTGCAGACACAGACTATAACTGATTATTTTGTTTCAAAGGGTGAGATTAAAAAAACTAGAAGAAAATTCGGATCATCACCCGTTTATTATCTTGAGAAGGATAAGAATAAAGCATTAGATTTGCTTATGCAAACGCTGAATAATCAGGAGAAGGCGCTTGTCTCAAGAATAAGAAGTGAAAAGGTAGTAAATATGAAGCTATTGACTCCAGCCGAGAGATATATATCACAGAACCTGGATGATTTTATTAAAAAGGTATCGGCACAGGATGATCAGACCGGAGAGAAATCCGATTATCTATACGAACAGGGAATCAGTCTTGAAGATGTGAAAAAGATAATAAATGAAAAGGAAGGAAAGACGGAGAACAAAAAAGCAGAAAAGCCACCACAGATTTTGAAAGAGGATACAAACAAGGCACATGACAACAGTACTCTGCAGATACTTGAAAGAAATGGCTTCGAAAATGCGAAACAACTTGAAAAGGATTTATTTCTGTGTGATTATGGAATAAAAAAAATAAAGGTAATTGTGCAAATAATAAGAAAGAGATCTATAGGAAAGAAGGAATTTATAGGTATAATGGGCTACGGAAGCGCATATAAGACAGTAGCTTTTATAATTACAAATGCGCAAAAAGTTGCAAGCAGTAAGTCCTTTGGAAGTATGGTAACTGTTATAAGAGATGAATTATGAAAGGAAAAAAAATTCTACTGATAAATGAAAACGCCTCGATATTCGTGGACAGAGATAAGGACAGCAATACACGCTTTGGCATAATAAAATCGAATGACCTTAAAAAGGCAAAACCTGGCTCCAAAATAAAGACACATACTGGAATAGCATTCTATGCAGTAGATCCTTCAAATCCTGATTTTATAAAAAAGGTTGTAAGGCTGCCGCAGATAATAACTCTGAAAGATATAGGCAGCATTGTAATGTATCTTGGGATAAAAGACGGCAGCAAAGTTTTCGATGCAGGAAGCGGATCCGGGATAACTGCATGCACAATAGCAAGCCTGTCAAACAATATAAAAGTCTATTCCTATGAGATAAGAAAGGATTTTATAAAAGTTGCAGCTAAGAACGCTGAACTTTTCGGATTGGATAACATAAAATTTATAAACAAAGATGTTAGAGAGGGAATTAAGGAGAAGAGATTTAGCTGTGGAGTTCTGGATTTGCCTGAACCGTGGACGGCTCTACCAAAGATAAAGGATAACTTTGAAGTTGGGGCAAGGTTGGTAACTTATTCTCCTTCTATAATCCAGATTGAAAAAACGCTCAGAACTCTTCCACAGTGCTTTAAGGTGGAAAGACTTGTACAGAACAATGAGGTAGACTGGAAAACGGAGGTAGAAAGAGATATACTAAGGCCAGAAAGCAACGGAATACTTCACACTGGATTCCTGCTTTTCCTAAGAAAAGTCTATAAAGATTAAAAATTTACCTACTTGATGCAGCTTGTCTTTCAGTGTCAATCCTCTTTGATATTGGGAAAGCAATATCCTGATTATTTGCTGATTGTTCTAGTATCTCATATAATGCACGATCTGCCTTCTTGCCCGATGCCGACATCTGATAAGTCCCCTGTGCAATCCACCTAAGAGCAAGATCTACTCTTCTTACTGGCGCAGTATCAACCTGTTTTGCTATTCTCTGCCCACCTATTAAAAGACTCATAACTTCTTCTTTTGGAGCAGAATTTTCAACGGCCTTTACAAGAACCTGTATTGGATTCAAACCATCCTTGCTTATACTTTCAAAGGCTTTATCTACAACATTAACAGCTGTATAGAATCTGCCAGACATCAATTTACTTGTCCTAAGATGCTTCTTGCCTTTATGGCCTGGTATCATTAAATGTGTTACTAATCTCTCAACTATGTTCATTCTCTCTCTGGCAAGCCTTTGCTGCGAGAGTCTGCCTGATGTCTTTGGTATTATAACCGGTTTTAGAGATATTATATTTTTCAGCCCTAGATCATTAACCACGACTCCATCAAAACTGTATTTATTAAAGAGCTTTATTTCCTTCTCATTTTTCAATTCAACAGATTCCTTTTCCGCTTCCATCCTATCTCACCGGCTTTTGCTTTCTCCCCTTTACTAATTCTTTCAGGGATATTCCATTTACCTTTATAACCTTGAACTTTACACCTGGAAGGTCACCTCTTGCACCCTTCTGTGCGCCTCCTATCCTCTCTACTATAACATCATTGTGCTCATCTACAAAGGACACACCCTTACTCCATGGTATATACGCGGTTATTACTTTCCCATTTTTAGTAAGCTGTACTTTACATGATTTTCTCTTACCTGATGAAGGCTTCTTTGGGGTTATCTCAACTTTTTCCAAGACTATTCCTCTTGCCTGAGGTGCACCTGCTAGTGGATCATTCTTTCTCCAACTTCCGCTGAAATAGGATCTGCTCCTATTTTTGCTGAATCTCACTCTCTCCTTTCTCTTAAGCAGCATCTTCCCATTGAAAAGTCCACGTGTCTTATTTCCCATATTTTACTTAATATTTACACTAACTATATTAAAATACCTTTGCATTAGCATTTTAATCAACTTTATCTTATTAGTACTTATCTTTCCGTCAATTGAAGCCTCAACTTTTTTATCAGTCTGTGTATTTCCCGAAACTGTTATATAACCGGAGATAAGCTTGTTGGGTCTTATTATATTCTCAAAAAGCTTTACGGGATCATCGGAATACTCTATAACTATTACATCCTTCTTAATCATATCCTGCAGCATCTTTATCTTTATACCTTTTTTGCCTATTGCAAGACCAGCTTGTCCCTGATTAACAACGAATATTATTTTATCTTCGAAATTTATACAATCCCGCGGTATTACACTTGTCACATCCGAAAATAGATTCATTGAAAGGATAATATCATTGTCAAATTTTAGGTTCATAAATTCATTTTTTAATCCCAAGAACGGTAATTCCATAGGACTTACCACATGCAATTGATAGAGCATCACTGTCTCCTTCATAGATATGCTTTTCAACATCCAGAGAATCTAGTTTATTTATTATATCCTCGCTTGCATTTTTAGCATATACAACAAAAGCCAGCTCACCATTTTTATAAGCCCTTAAAGTTGAATTAAGGCCTATGAAAACCTTATTGCTTTTTATCTTTTCCTGTACTTTCTTCAGTGTTTCCTTTTCCATTTTCCCTTACAACTAACTTTACTTCTCCTGTTCCTATAGGAATTACCTGATTTGAAACAATATTGTTTGCAACATATTTAAATGGATCGGATTCATGGTATAAACCCGCCTCCACAAGATGCTTTAAAGGAACCTCAAATGAGGCTCTTGCCAAAACCGATTCTGCCTCACCGCTTAATCCGTATCTCCCTATTCCTCTTACAGTACCATCTAAGCACATCGCATCGGCTATTAAAAATATATGCCTTAAATCAACGGTAAGACCTACATTCTCTAGTATACTACGTACCTCAGAGATTATAAGATTCCTTGCCGACTCTATACCTAATACCTTTGAGACCTCTATTATATCATTGGATGAAGTCCTTGACTGATCAACTTCCTCCATTTTTAGTATTTCAGCAATATTTGTACCTATGGTTTTCACCCAGTAATTGCCTTCTTTATCCTGGTTCAGAATAGCCCTTGACACTCCATCAATTCCAGATATCGTGATGTTTACTATCTTATTTCTAAGCCTTATCAGCTTTTTCACGCTGTCAGCCGATTTGTCAACAACAAACAGCTTTTCACCTTCAATACTTGTAGATATCTTCATTTTCGATAGACGTGCAATTATATCCTTAAAATTAAAACCGTACTCTTTTATAAGATCCTTATCTACCAGAAACTCAATTTCCTTCTTTCTTGGAGAAACTGTATATGAAGGAGTTATATCTCCTATTTTTATTTCTATTATTTTATTTGCAAAAGCACTTGCTTTTTCCTTAGATCTTGCATATTCAGGCTTCAGATATATATCCATAAATGCCGTTGATATTTCCTTCTTTGCATCAAATATCTCCACAAGTCTTGGAAGACCTGTTGTTGTGTTTATTACCGAAAGACCTGCTGCATGCTTTGTTCTAAGAGTAAGCTGCGTACTTGCTTCTCCAATACTCTGTGCTGCTATAACACCTACTGCTTCGCCTGGCGTAACCAGTGACCTCTGGTATATCTTTTCCAGTTCTGATAGGTCTGCATTTTCTCCATACTTTTTCTTGAATGCAACTATATACTTTTCAGGAATTTCAACTTTCATAATTTAAGATCTCCTTTATCGCTGGCGGATACATCTACCCCGTCCTCTCCATATTTAAACTGTACTATTGAGGTTCCAAGCCTGACGGATAGATCATTTTTCACCTTCAGATCCTGCAATGCAGAAGAAAGCCTCCTCTGCATATAACCCGAAATAGGAGTACGTATTACATTGTCCATTAATCCTTCTCTGCTACTTGCCGAATGAAGGAAATACTCAACTGGATTTAACCCTTTTCTATAATTTGACACTATAAAACCTCTTGCTATAAGCCCATTGTCGTTCTTCTTAAAATGAGAGGTAAGCCTATCGGAAAAACCATTACTTATCCTAACATCTCTTAACATCTGCTGTCCTACCAATCCCACTGTTGGTATCAAATTGGTTATGCTTCCTTTTGCACCTGTTGTAATCATAGATTCGACATTGTTGTTCTTTCTCTCCATATAAGTGTCTATTATATTTCTTACTCTTATTCTTATTCTATTTGCTATGCTCAAGATCTTTGCCTCCGCAACATCATTATAATCCTTCAGAAGCCCGGAAACCTCTTTTTCTCCATCGACTACGACCTTTGCTATCTCATTGGTTGCGGCGCTAGGTATATCAAAATCATGTATATTAACACTCATCCCTATGAGGAAAAGAGTCATAAGCCCAAGTTTATTAGCATGATCTATAAATCTTGCAGTAACATCAGACCCATGTCTTACAAACAGAAACTGCAGAAGACTGCCACTTTCCCTTCCAATTGTCGCTGCATCTATAACTCCCGTCAAAAGCTTGCCGTTCTTTATTCTAACAATTGAGTCATCATCCTTGGTAAGCTTATATGTACTGCTATTGCTTTCAAAATTTAGGTCCTCTGGAAGTATCATGCTGAATATTTCTCTACCAGAGTACTTTTTATCCTTAAGCGTTGTTATTATGCCTATATTGGAAAGCAGAAATTCAGCTTTATTCTTTTCCAGCTGCGTATCCTTGGATGTTAATAAAGCACATCCTGAAACGTAGTCCTGTGCCGCACCTATAAGCGGCAGACCATGTCTTGGAGAGACTATATTATTTTTTATGTTTATTATCATTTCGGTTTCAGCAAGCGCTTCCTCATTCTGGAGAATATGTATGTTCATTTCATCTCCATCAAAATCTGCATTGTATGGAAGTGTTGAAGCAGGATTTATCCCAAGTGTACTGTATGGCAAAACCTTAACGCTGTGTCCCATTATAGAAAGACGATGAAGAGAAGGCTGTCTATTGAACAGGATTATATCCCCATCTATTAGGTGTCTCTCTACTATGTAACCGGATTTTATTTCTTCAAGTATATTGTCAACTGTCGTTTCGGTTATTTTCTTTTTTATCCCATCTGGAGTTATAATATAATTCGCCCCAGGATATGAACCGAAATTCTTTATCAATGATTTCAGCCGATCTATGTTTATATCTGTGACTTTTTCAGGACGTGTAATCTCCTTTGCAACTTTAAGAGGAACTCCGACTTCATCAAATCTAAGAAAAGGATCGGGAGATATAACCGATCTTGCACCATAATTTACACGCTTTGCTAGACCTGAACCTCTGAATAGACCCTCTTTCCCTTTTATTCTATCCTCCAGGCTTTTGAGCTTTTTATTTGATTTTTGCCTTGCTACCGGCACCTGTGCCGAATCATTTGATATAAAAGTAGTTATATGATACTGCAGAAGATCCCAAAGCTCGTCTATTATTATCTCTGGAGCACCAGACCTTATGTTTTCAGCAAGCCTTTGATTAGTTCTTACTATATCAGTAAGCTTGTGCGTAAGATCATCTTCACTTCTCTGACCATTTTCCAATGTTATGGAAGGCCTTATAGTTATAGGCGGAACCGCAAGTATTGAAACTACCATCCATTCCGGTCTTGAATAATCCGGATCAAAGCCAAAAAACTGCAGATCAGAATCCTTTATTTTCTCAAGCCTATTAAGAACATCTATTGGTGTAAGTCTCTGATCTCTATCCACAAATGTATACGGTTTTTCAAGTTTTACCTTGTTTTGTTTAGTCTTGCAGAATGGACATACTGTAACATTCTTTGCATGCTTTATGAGCGCCTTTATGAGCTTTATCTTCTTCTTATGACCCTCATTGATTTCTGCAGATATTATCTCCTCGCTTAGCTTTTTAAGATGCTCATCTGATATGAGTATTCTGCCGCATGAATTACAGGTAGAATTAAGAACATTGTAAATATATGGAACAGTCTTTATGTTAAATACCGGCCTTGCCAGTTCAAGATGGCCGAAATGACCTGGGCAGTCTCTTATTGTATTTCCACATGTCTTACATGTTAAACCAGGATCTATTACGCCCATTCTTAGATCGGATAAACCTCCGTCAACTGGAAATCCATCTATATCATAAAGTTCTGATGAGGTTATAGCAACTGCGCTCATCTTCTGTATTATCTTAGGAGAAAGTATACCAAACTCCAAAGCTGCAATTTTACTAAAAACAAAATTTGAATCCAATTTCATACCTTACTCCCCAAAACCATTTTTGGATATATACCGATAGCCTTAAGCTCATCAAGGAGAATCTTGAAAGATGCCGAAACGTCTATTAATTTAATAGGTGCATCCTCGCCGTCTATCTGACAATAACCCACTTTCTTCTTTACATTATAAACTGCCACCATCCCGCACTTTGAGCATACTGGTATAGTTATCTTGTCTGAATCAAACCTTTCTTTTAAAGTCATAGCTGAACCATATGCAACGAAGCAATCCTTCTCCATTTCCCCTAATCTTAATCCACCACTCTTTGACCTACCTTCTGTTGGCTGCCTGTTCAATAGCTGTATTGGGCCTCTTGCTCTCCACTGCAGTTTATTTGCAACGAAGTGTTTCAATCTTATATAAGTCAGGTCTCCTACAAATATTTTCACCTGCATTTCCTCACCGGTTACTCCATTGTACATAGTCTCTACACCATTTTCCCTAAACCCGTAACTAAGTAATTCGTTTCTTAAATCCTCTTCTGATTCACCGGTAAACGGAGTACCATTTATGTATCTTCCTCCCAATGCTCCAACCTTTCCACCTATAAGTTCAAGAAGATAAGCCATTGACATCCTTGTAGGTATTGAATATGGGGAGAATATAAGATCTGGAACAATGCCGGAATAAGTGAAAGGCATGTCCTCCTGGTTTAAAAGCATACCAACAACCCCTTTCTGTCCGCTTCTCGGCCCAAACTTGTCTCCTATCTCAACTTTTCTTTCCTGCCTTACCTTTAATGAAACATATTTATTCCCTTCTGCTGTTGATGTTACAAAAACGTTCTCCACAATCCCGCTCTCACCAGTACGGCATTCTATTGAGGATTCAACCTGCTTCTGTACTCCCAGTCTAAATTTATCTATTGATGAAACGAACCTTGGAGGCGAAACTCTCCCTATAAGAACATCACCACTGTTAACATGTGAATTAAGAAGTGCTATACCATCTTCATCAAGATATTTATATGCCTCTTCCGATCTATATCCCGCAACATCCTTATCAGGTATGGTTATTAAATCACTTTGCCCTCCAACGTACTTTGTCTCCTCAACTTTATAGGGCCTGAAGAACATCGCGTTGAACAAACCTCTCTCAACAGACGATTTATTTATTATTATTGCATCGTCCATATTATATCCAAGATACGAGAGAACCGCAACCACTATATTCTGCCCGAAAACATGCGAATTAAAATCCTCATTTTCATACATCTCAGTTCTTACTATCGGAGTCTGCTGATCTATTGCTATCATAGAATCGTTGTCGTGACGGATAAGATAATTTGTAGTATATATGCCCACACCCTGCTGTACACTTTTTACAGCAGTAACATTTCTGTGTGCGTTGCTGTGATTTATGAAAGGAAGTAAAGCTGCCTGCGTCCCAAAGACTGACAAAGGAGTTATCTCAAGATGTGTATGAGAAGGTGTTAAATCCTCCTCGTTCAATGCTGTATATGCAAGCTCCTCTTCATCTGCATCAAGATATTCTATTTTCCCTTTATCAATAAGATCCTGCCATGTTATATGCCCCTCGGCAAGAAGCTGGATATCATCCTTTGTTACAAGGGACTTGCCGTTCTTTACAACAATCAATGCCCTTAATAACCTTCCGCTATCGGAATTTATCATTACGCTGTCGGTGTCCTTTCTGTATCTTATATTGACCTGTTTTGGTATCTTCCCTTCTCTTCTGTCATCTATTATTGATTTTACCAGCTTTTCAACTTCATCTGTAGTCCCAGTTAAAACACCATTTACAAATACAAAACTCATATCTTTTTCACCCCGTAACCCTTAAGCAGATTCTTTACAGTTTCCGTATCTACACCTTCCTTTGATATCATTGATAATATTGCCAGATTTTTAGTCAAACCTATCTTCGGGCCCTCTGGTGTTTCAACCGCACAGAACCGGCCAAACTGCGTTCCATGCAAGTCTCTTGCTCTGTAATTTTCCCTATTCGAAGTCAAGAGTGACTCAACTTTTCTAAGATGTGAAATAGTATCCGGAAAACTTCTCCTGTTTAGATGCTGTGTTATACCCACTCTACCTCCGACCCATTGTCCGGTTGCAAGAGAAGAACGAAGTCTTGCAGTTAATTGATCAGAAGTGAATATGTATTTGGGGCCTGGTACTCTATCTTTTCTTATGCCCTTTTCAAAATTGTATTTTGCATCATTAAGTATCTGCTTGAATATAAACCTAAATAGCATATCCAAATTATAATTTTCTGCATGCAATCTCTTATTTGAATAATGGTCTTTATCAACTTCCTTATTCTCTATTGCGCTTTTTATAAGAAGATTTGAAACAAACATTAGATATTCCGCTTTTATCTTTCTTGAGTCTTTTTCTCTGCCAAAGAATGGAAATAGCAGAGAATCTATATTAAGTTCCGCAGTCTCCTTTGTGTGTATTGAATGAAGCATCTTGCCGATAGTGTCAAGCGCGTCTCCCTCGTTCCCAACATTGAAGGCTATAAGATTCATGTCGACAGTATTTATTATATCCTCATCGTCCTTGCCTATTTTTCTTATCATTTCATTCTCATTGGTAACCCCAAGAGCCTTTATAAGAGTCACTACTGGAACTCTCTTCAATTTACCGAAGGTTATATAAAGAAGATTGCTGCTAGATAGTTGTATAGTGTGCGGGACCTTTATAGTATCCGCATCTGCAAATATCTTTGCACTAAATTTGAAGCCCTCTTGATTGTCCTTTGATATAAGAATATTATTTGGAGCAAGGTCTTCAGTTGTTATTATTATTCTTTCAGTGCCGTTTATTATAAAGTATCCGCCTGGATCAGTTGGATCCTCCTTTGCTTTTATCAAATCCTCTCTTGAAAGACCGTAAAGATTGCAGTATTTTGATTTAATTAGTATCGGCATTCTGCCTATAAATACCTCCTCCTCTGCAACAACCTTTCCATCACCAAGATAAGAAACAGTTATCATCAGTGGAGCATCATATGTTAAGTCCCTTATCCTAGCTTCCATCGGCATAATAGGCCTTACTATACTATCCGATTCTATCATATCGGGTTTGCCTATTGTTATCTTGCTTATCTTTATCTTAAAATCATTGAAACTGGCAGGCTTTATAACAGGTTCTATTATTCCTTCTGTTTCAATTATCTTCTGAAGACCCTTCTCTATAAAGTACTCAAATGAACTTATATGATGCGATGCCAAAGTCGTTGATTTAAGCGCGGAATTCAGTAGTACCTGGTATGATTTATTTTCCATATTATTTAACGACAAATCTATAATAGAGATATTCACCAGCTGTGGCGCTGTTCCTATTAATCTCAATTACGTCCCCCTCATTAGCATTTAACTGCTTTACTGCAGGATCAATTGATTTTATCTTAGGTAGGTCCTTCAAAGAAATATTATATTTTTCCAGAAGTTTATCAACTTCTTCTGGCTTCATAATCCTATATTTCGGAGACAAACTATTACTAAACACATCGATATCCAAGCAGCAAACCTCTTTAAGTATAATTTACAATCAGATTTTATAATAATTATAATATTTAAGCTTTTCGGTATTAAATTTTATGATATAAATTCATATTTGCTACAATAAACTATAAGCTAATTCTATACAAAAATATAATTTAGGTGTAATATTTATGCTTTTCCGACATTGTATAACTTTTATCCGCAAGATTAAATATTGTATTGCTGTAACTTACCGCCCAATATGCCAGCAAAATAGACCCGATGAGCCCTTTATATAACATAGAAACGCCGAGAACACTGATCAGATAAACAAAAACAAAAAGTATAATCAGATAAACTAAAAAGGAGAGGATTGAATTTAAACGCACTTTCTTTGAAAGGGACCTGCTGTTTATGAAAGCAGTAGAAATTGTGTAATTCCTATAGGTACAGAAAAACCCGAAGAACATTAAAGAACTGCCATAGTATACACCAGGTATTACAAAAGCTATCAGACCTATAATTGAAACAAAAACCTGCATAAACACTGCTATTATAAACTTTGGAAATCTTCTAAGTGACTGAATGATAAGATCCTTAAATTCAAGATCATTTGAGACTATGTAATGCGACTTGTAATAGAAAAGAACACATAAAGTGAATATAATAAACAGGGCCGAAAGTATAAAGGAAAGTTCTCCAGCAATTACTGTGTATAGCGAAGGAGAATAGACTATTTTGCCAAGAAACGCACCCAATCCTAGAACATCTATAGTTATAAAAAAACCTACTACAAAAAGTATAAGAAAAATAGATAAAAAGACAAGAAAAGAGCTTACCTCTGAAACGGATTTAAGACCATAAAAAAGTGTGGAAAAAAACATACTAATTCTGTTTTCCATATCTAGATAATATTATTCGTGATCCTCCTAATTACTAAAACATTTGGGCTGCTCTGCAGATTTACTGAAGATATTCTCAGTTCTTTGATTCCTGACACCTTTTGAAGTCTCATAGAATCTTACAGAGCTTAACTTACCCGTCCAAAGGTAACTATATCAATTATATTTATTGCTGCGTTTATATCTCTATCTATATTGTCTGCGGATACAGCTTTAGTAAATCTTTTTTCTCTCTTATGATTACTTTCCTGGATTCACTTAACTTTGACATAGAGATTTTACTATTTCCATTTTTGTATGACTGGATTGATTTCTCAAGGAGTTTATTGTATAGCCTTTGCGAGAGAGCAAGCATATTGTCTATCTCTGACTGTCTTTTATTGTCTGGGTAGATTCTGAATTTGTAGGCCCTTCTTACTTCCATAATTTTATTTTGTCATTTCATTGTTATATGCTTTTTATCATGTTCGCTTTCATCCTACTCCTAAAGGATGTGGGATTTCCCGCTCACATTGTTAATTTATGATATTTGCTTTTAAGTTTGAATCCGCAATAGCCATAAATAGGACATTTCGAACAAACAGGTGTAATAGGTTTGCATACTTCTCTGCCGAACTTTACAAAAGAAGAATTCATTCCCATTTTTGTGCTTTCATCTAGTATTTCCTCTAGTATCTTCTCTGTTTTCTCCGGTTTTGTACCGAATGGTACAATTCCAAGTCTCTGCGAGATCCTATTAACATGGGTATCTACAGCCACGAATGGCAGATTAAATGCCCATTCCAAAACTAAGCTTGCAACCTTCGGCCCGACGCCTGGTATCCTCATAAGATCCTTTTTGTTAGAAGGTACACTTGAATTGAAGTTTTTTATTATAAATTTACATGCACTTTTAATCAGCCTTGCCTTAGTTTTGTAGAACCCTACTGGATATATTGCCTTTTCTATTTTTAATATTGAAAGCTCTGCCATTTTCTCTGGCGTTGAAGCTATAGAAAGCAGTCTTTTCTGCGCAGGAAAGGTTGTAGTGTCCTTTGTCCTTGTTGAGAGTATACCGTGCACAAGTATCTCGAACGGCTTCAGATTTCTTATCCTCTCCACGTATATATTCTCTATTATCTTCGTAGCAGCTATGAAATTTTCCCTTTTCACAAGATAAATTGAAGTATAAAGGATAAATAATTTAAATAGCAGCAAATTCAAAGATTTAGATGAAATATAAAATAGAAAACGATGGATTGGAATACCTTACTGAAAAATATGATATAAACTTTGATGAAATAATAGATAAGATAAAGGATAAAAAATATAATAAAGTAGCTATACAGATACCTGATGGATTCAAGCTCCATTCTCTTGATATAGCCGACATGATAAGCAAGAACTCTGGTGCTGAAGTTTATATATGGGGCGGCAGTACATACGGAGCATGTGATATCCCGATTGGCCTAGAAAAGTTCGGTATAAAGGCGATAATACAATTTGGACATGCGAGATTCAGGGCTGATCAACTTGGCAAGAGCAGAGGTTGAATGATAACAATAGGCATAGATGAAGCTGGCAGAGGGCCGGTGATAGGACCGATGACTATAGCAGGTATCGGTATAGACGAGGATACTGCTGGCAGATTCAAAACAATTGGCGTAAAAGATTCAAAAATGTTAAACATAAAACGGATATATTTATTGGAACGAGAGATAAAAAATTCTACGAATAATTACACTGTGATAAAAATTTCGCCTAATGAAATAGACAACAGATTTGAAAACGGAAAAAACCTAAATTATTTAGAACTTGACAATATGGCAGATATAGCAAACAGCTTAAATGGAGATAAGGTTATAATAGATTCGCCAAGCAGAAACACGGAAAAGGTAAAAAAATATATGCAACGTATAGTAAGAGATAAAATTATTTTAGCAGAAAATTACGCAGATAAAAATCATATCGAAGTTTCAGCTGCATCTATCCTTGCAAAGGCTGAAAGGGAAAAAGAAGTGGAAAATATAAAAAAACTATTAGGATATGATTTTGGCAGCGGCTATCCTTCAGACCCAAGAACTATTAATTTTATAAAAATAATAAAAGAAAACGGAAAGATAAATGATAGCCCATACAAAGAGTTTATAAGAAAAAGCTGGTCAACTTTAAAGTCTATAGAATACAGGAAACTTGATTCATTTGTTCAATAAGTCCAAAAACTCTTGCGGTATATCCACAGACTTCCATAAAGTTCTGTCTATACAGATGTGTAGTATGTATCCCTGGCATATTTCATCTGTACCCCTCATTATATCAAAATCAAATCTTATTATCTTATTTGAAACCTGTTTTACTTTAAGATTAATTGCCAATGTTTCGCCTGCATGTGCAGATTTTAGGTATTTAGCGCCAGATTCCAGAACCACAAACCAGTGCTTATCGTCTATAAATGGAAAAGTGTAACCTTTTGATCGCACGAATTCCTGCATTGAATCCGTAAAGAACCTATAATAACCGGCATAATGCACAATACCCTGAGCATCCGTATCGTATATTTTTACATCCTCAACATATGAATATGCTTTTTCCATATTAATTTGGCATAAAACTGTCTCCAAGATCTTTAAGCATATCTGTCTGACTTTCAAAGTAATCCCTTGCATTCTGGAATCTTTTTATAAGATTGTCAGCTAGGGCATTCTTTAAATCAAGTGGATGTATCTTTTTTTCTGAATATAGATTTATAAGCTGCTCGGAAGAAGTTATATCAATGTCACCGCCGAACTTTTCATCCCTTTCTATGTGGAATCCTCCGTCATTAGGAAGTATGAAGAAATTTATAATCTGTATTATAAAATTATTGTCAACGACTCCTTCTGGACAGTAGCTATGCATTATCTTCCTTTTTATTGAATCCTCGGAATCGTATATCTTTATATTGCTTTCAGGTACAGAAGATGACATTTTTGTACCTGGCCCATTTATAGATGATATTAATGGAGTCATTATTTCGACCCTTTTTCTATAACCAAGCTTTTCCAGATACTCTCTAGCATACCCAAATATATGCCGTTGGTCCATTCCTCCCAATTGGATATCAACATCCAGATACTCCTCATCCAATGCCTGCATTATCGGATATATCAACTCACTTACTTTTGGGTTCTTCATACGAGTAACCTCTGAAGCAGAATGAAGCGCCCTTTCAACCGTTGTAATTGTTGACAATTTAAGCATATCTGTAACATAGGACTGACTCAGCTCAAAATCCGATCCCCTAACGAATTCCGGAGCCTTCTCCCAATCAAATGCAAGTTCTATGCACTTTTTTGTGTAATCTACCTTTTTGTCAAGATCCTCCCATTTTGATTTAAGATCATCTAATGCCGCATGAATATCTGCTATAAGTATTTTAGTCCTTATTCCTGCCTTCTCAAAATCAAATAGCTTTCCAAGCACAACAAGATGCCCAAGATGTATTGATCCAGTAGGTGCTCTTCCTATATAGGCAGACATAGGTTGCCCACTTTCTACTAATTGCTTAAGATCATCAA
Source organism: archaeon (assembly GCA_037443005.1). Classification (GTDB taxonomy): domain Archaea; phylum Nanobdellota; class Nanobdellia; order Parvarchaeales; family Parvarchaeaceae; genus Parvarchaeum. The sequence continues at coordinate 35,535 of JBBIPE010000002.1, read as the reverse complement.
GTTTTATTATTTCCAGGGTATTTCTCTTTATGAGCGAAATTCTTTCTTCAACATCCATATAAATAAATAAAACATATATTATATAAATAATACTAATAAAACATTTAATTAATAGCCTGCTTACTATAAAAATGAAATTTATACATGTCGGAGATACTCACATAGGGCAAGTCTACAAAAACGAGACAAGAAACAACGACATAAAAAATGCATTTATACAAATGATAGACTACGCTCTGGAAAGCAAAGTAGATTTTATAGTACATTCTGGAGATTTATTCGATACCGGAAATCCTCCATTGGATTCACTGCTTTTTGTAACGGACCAGATGAATCGCCTTAAGAAGGAAGGTATACAAGTTTTTATAATACCTGGCTCACATGACGTGGGAATCGGAGAGGAGGATAGCATAATAGAACTATTCGATAGAAACGAGCTGCTTGTAAACCTAAATTCAAAGAAGTACCTGAAAATTAATGATACAGTTGAACTTTCTGGTATAACATACAAAGGTGCATTTATATGTGGTATAAAGGGCAAAAGAAGCAGAGTAGAAGATGAGATATTCAAAAGATTAAGAATAAAAGAAGATAAATCTGCATACATAAAGATATTCTTATTTCATCATACAATATCATTTTTGGGAGAAAAGTTTAAGGATCTTGAAACCGAAAGTCTTCCAAAAGGATTCGATTATTATGCTGCTGGGCACTGGCATGGACATAAAGACAATATACCTTATGATAAAGGCATAATACAGTACCCTGGTTCTCTAGAGTACTGCGATGAGAAGGAGATAGTTGATAATCCAAATAGAGGATTCTATGTGGTAGAGTACAATAAAGATGGAATAAACTCAATAGTCTATAAAATAATAAAAACTAGGAAAAGACAGATATTTACGATAAATTCAAATAATAAAACACCTGCAGATGTAGAAAAAGAGATAATAGAGAAACTTTCAAAAAACGAAGGAGATATCCTTGTAGTTAAGATCGAAGGAAAACTTAAGGGCAAACAGGCAGAAATGAATATAATAAAGATAAAAAATATAGGATATGAATTAGGGTATTCTTACATAAGCATAAACAGATCTAGGTTGTCAGATGTGGAGATTACATATGAGACTGAAGACATTAAAAATGAGGAGATTTCTACCATAGAAGAAAAATTTCTTAAGGGTAGGAACTATTCCGACAAGGAGATAAAAATAGGACATTTTCTTATAGAATCAACAGGAGAAGACACGGAAAAAATAAAAAATGAGGTTGAGAGAATTTTTTACAATGATAATATCTGATATATCGCTTGAAAACATAAGAAGCCATAATAACACACATATTAGATTTACTGAAGGGATAAACATAATAACTGGGAATACTGGGAGCGGAAAGTCTTCCATTTTAATGTCAATAGAGTACGCGCTTTTTGGGAAGATAGGAGAAGGCAGAGAGGAAGGTAAAATCATATTAAGAAGAAACAGCAAGGAAGGAAAAGTAAAATTAAATATAATAGATGGAAACCACGAATATAGTATAAGCAGGGGATTAAAGAGAATAAATGAAAATGTAAGAAATGATGATTCCAAAAATTATATAGATAAGGACGGCGTAAGAGTGGACTTACAGAACAGAGCATCAGATATAAATTCTTATGTTAATAAGCTCCTAAAAATAGACGCGGACAACCAATTAAAGATGTTTGAAACTATAACATATATAAAACAAGATGAGCTGAAAAACCTTATTTTCGAAACAGATCAGTACAAACAAGAGTATATTGACGGGTTACTACAGCTTAACAAATACTTATCAACATATGAAAGCATGCGAGATTTATTAAACAAAATAAAAACAGAAATAGACCTGGACAAAAAAGAAGTAGAATTAAGCATTAACCAGGATGAAATAATAAAAACAGAGAAAAAAATAGACGAGAATAAAAATGAAATTGAAGATATAAAGAAAAAGATATATGATTGGAGTAGTTTACTAGAAAAAAAGCAAATAAACAAAAAACAGAAAGAAAGTGAAATTGAATTTGAAAGATCACAAAAAGTTAAATTTACAAAGATATCCACAGAAATAAAAATAAAGAGAGAAGAAAAAGAGAAATTTCTGAATGAAATTGAGAAAAATAAAAATAAAATAGAAGAAAACAGCAAGGAAATAGTAGACTTTGATGAAAAAAGAAAGGAGTTAGTAGAGAAAAGTATAAACGACCTTGAAACAAGTATAAACAATAAAAATGAGGAAATTAAAAAAATATACGCAGAAATGTACAAAGCAGAATACTCATACAAAAACTCGATAAATGAGCTTGAAAACCTAAAGAAAGAAGAAAAAAATGAGGAAACAAAAATATCCGAAATTGAAAAAGAACTTGAAGAAATAAGAAAACAACTCGAACTTGCATCTGAATCTGAAAACAGAGACGAAATAAAAGGAAGAATTACAGAAATAGAAAAAATAAAAAAGGAAACTGAAAAAGAATTATATAATGCAATTAAAACTAAGGTCTGCCAATTATGCGGTAAGGAGATAAATGATGAAGACCATATAAAAAATGAGTATAAAGTCAGAATAGACTATTATGATAAAACTTTACTTCAACTCAGAAAATCATATGATGAACTTAAAATATCAAAAACCGAATTACAAAGGAAATTTGATTTGTTAAGTTCAAAAAATTCCTCAGAAAAAGATAAACTTGCTTCAGTAGTGGAGAGAATTTCCATAATAGATACGGATAAACAAAAAAAGGAGTACGATGAAGCAAATAGAATATACAAAGAATCTAAGGAAAGATTGGATAGTATCTCAAACGAATTAAAAAATAAAAGAAATGAAAGCGCTTTCCTAAATAAACAGGAGAAAATAGCAATAGAAATTAAAAATTACGGCAGTAGAATAAAAGAATTAGAGGACGGAGTACTTGCTAATTCGGAGTATATAGAAAAATTAAATTTTGAATTAAACAGGATAAACTTTGATGAAGAGAATCTCAAGAATATGGAAGATAGCCTTAAACTTCTAAATAATGAATTAACAGATATAAACAATGATATAGCTAGACTTAAAAATGAAAATGAAATGCGGGAAAAGCAGGTCTTGAATGATATGGAGACATTGAAAGAGCTAGAATCAAAAATGAAAAGAAAGGAAGAAGCCGCGGCTAAATTGCAGAAAAAGGAGAGTCTGTTTAAATTACTATCAAATTTGAGAGAGGATATAAGAAGTATAAGAGAGTACGTCAGGCTCAGATTTATAAACGAATTTAGATCGCTTTTCAAATCCAGATTCGAGGAGCTTAGAAATGAAAGCGACTACTCGATAGACATTGACAACAATTATAATGTAGTCATAAGTTCTGGAAATGAGGAAATGGACGCCAGAACCCTGTCTGGTGGAGAAAAAACCTCCGTAGCCATAGCTTATAGATTAGCTCTATCTTCTTTAGCAGCGATTCTTGGTGGAGTCGGAAAAAATGAGCTTATAGTCATGGATGAACCTACATCCGGACTTGATAAAGAGGATATAAATGCACTAACAAATGCAATTACTAGGATAAATGACCTTAAACAAATTATAATAGTAACGCATGAAGATAATATGAAAAACATTGCAGATAATGTTATAAAATTAAAAAAAGACAGCGGATCTTCAATAGCTTATTAGTAAATTTATTTTATCTTAATAACTGCGCTTAAGTCAATATAAAAATAGTCTTATATCCCTTTGAATGTAAAAAATATTTTGTGTGTATAATTTTTAGGCTTTTTTTTAGTTTTACTGCTTAATACAGAATATGCAGAGGGAGGGATTTGAACCCTCGAACTCACAAAGAGAGCAGATAGCTCAAACGCGAAATTTTCTTGAGTCTGCCGCGTTTGGCCAGGCTTCGCTACCCCTGCAAACCTGTATCAGAATATAATTATTTGCGACGCTTAAATATCTTTTAAAGTATTAATTATTTAGAATATTCTATTTTTGAGTTTCCGATTTATTCAAATCATCAAAAATAACTTCAAATGAGTTGTGTATTGCCTTTAAATCATCTGACATTTTTAAGAGCAATTCCTCATATTTTTTATTGTCTACGTTAAATTTATTAAATGAATCCGATGCACGCTTAACTGTTTTTTTTATATCTTCATACTGAAGTTTAGCGGCATATGATACACCCACGAAAACATCATTCTCTTCAACCATATCTAATTAAAATATCCACAAGCTTAAATAAGTTATATCTGAAGATACAAAGATTAGTATTTCAAATCTATGGAGCAGTTACTTTTATCGCCTGAACCGGACAAACATTCTGACAGGCCATACAGAATATACAGTCTCCCTCTCTGGCCGGATCTGCTTTTTTCTCAGACAACGGATTGCCTGGAGTATCATTCCATTCTATTAAAGAAACAGGACATGCAGGAATGCATGAACCATCAGCATTACACACGTCCCAATCTATCGCAACTATAGAACCGTGTATACCAAGTTTATTTGGAGGTTCAACTGGCCCATAAACATCATGTCCGCTGTGCGTTCCAGTTTTTTGTCTATTCTTCTTAAAGTCAGGATCGATTCCCATATTTAGTTCTATAAGCTTATTACTTATAAATATTACTCTTTTTTATCCAAAACTTCCTTTAACACAACTGCCTGATTATGTGATATATCTTTTGCACCAAAAAGCAGTATAACTTTGCCCTTTTCTCTTTCGATTTCCTTTATCCTCTTCAAAATTTCCAAATTTTTATCGGATCCCAGTTCTTTCTTATATTTTGACCTAAACTCAGGCCACTTTTTAGGATCGTGAGAAAACCATTTTCTCAATGAATCGCTTGGTGCTATGTCCTTATCCCAAATATCTGCATTTACTCTCTCTTTTGTTAGACCTCTTGGCCAGACTCTGTCAACTAATATCCTATAACCTTTGCTCTTACTGCTATAAACTCTCTCAGTTATTATCATAAAAACAATAAAACATCTATAATAATATATGATAAAGTACCATATAAAAAGAAATGCGCGTATACTTTTTGTAGGCATAAACCCGCATTTTGGATCATATAAGAGAGGTGTTCCTTTTTCAAACAATAAAATGTTCTGGTATCTTTTGAGTAAATCTGGGATAATAAAAGAAAATAAAGAATATTTAAAAGATGATAAAAACCTAAAAATTTTGTACAACAGAATTGGCAAGGATTACAACATAAATTTCATAAACTTAATAGACCGGCCATCAAAGGACATTTCAGATCTTAAAAGAGGAGAAGAGAATAAAGGAGTAAAAAGACTACATAAGATAATAAATGAGAAGACACCAAGAATAGTCTGCTTCATAGGAAGAGTTACATTCAAAAAATTCGTCGGAAATGACAGATTCGGATTCGGCTTACAGAAACCAATAAATAAATCAAAAATTTACGTAATGCATTTTCCTATAAGAGGGTACGCAAGTATAAGAATAAAAGAATTGAAAGAAATCATTAAAATTGCATATAAAGATGATTAGATGTCCTTTTTATAACGATTCCAGAAAAACAAAATTATCCGCCAGGAAAAAAAAGCTGATAGGATATCAATAAAAATTCCAAATAATAAAGAAGTGTCATAAAATACTACGGATATAACTGAAAAAGCTATAACGACTGATAATGCTATAGAAACAAGGGATATTGATATAAAAAGACTATACAAGTCTTTCATTACCCTGTATTTCTTGCTTGATTTTGCATAATCTTTCAAGTGCTTTGTATTAACCTTGCCGTTTTTATATTCGTATACTTTCATGACATCCTCCCAACCGCTAAAGCGTGTGGGCTTCCCCTGCTATTGCAGAGTATGTTCTCAGTTCTTTGATTCTTGCCTCCTTTTGAAGTCTAACAGAATCTCCCTGAGCGTGACTTCCCCTCTGTCCGAGGGTAGCTCTATTGAGTATATTTATTGCTGCGTTTATATCTCTATCCATATGCAATCCGCAGTTATTGCAGCGGTATTCTCTGCTTGAAAGCGGCATTTCTTGGATATTGCCGCAATTACTGCATTCCTTTGATGTGTCTCTTGCATTTACTTTTGTTACTGTCATACCAGCGCTTTCAGCCTTGTATGATAACATTTGTATAAACCTGTTCCATGAAGCGTTCTGTATTGCCTGTGCTAATCTGTGGTTCTTTACCATATTGTTGATGTTAAGGTTTTCTACAGCAAATGAAGTGTATACTAATTTCACAAGCTTATCTGACAGCTTATGCATGAAGTCGCTGAACTGGTTGGTAATATTCTTCCATTCATTCTGCAGATGCAGCTTAGCTTTTTCCCTTCTTTTAGATGATTTCTTTCTCTTTGCTATTCTTTTCTGCCATAAAGCTATTCTCTTTGCTTTCTTTTTGAAGAACCTCGGCTTGGCTATCTTTGTCCCATCGGACAATGCGATGAAACTGTTCAATCCTAAATCTATTCCATGGGGTTTGTGTCCCCTACCTTTGTAGGATTTATATCTTGAATGGCTGTAAAGACTGCGTAGTATAGTTTTCCTTCCTTCTTTATAGTCATTGTCTTTATCTTTCCTTTTATATTCCTGTGCATTTCCATAGACAGCCTTCCAAGTCTTGAGACATGAAGATATTTGGTTTTCTTCTTATTGTTTGCTTCTATTGAAAATGAGCCGTTATCCTGAGAATATGTTATAGATTTGTACCCTGCTTATTATGTCAATTCTTGTCTGAGAGTATAGCTTTAGGAAATCCTTGTTTTCTTCTATTGCTTCTTTTTTGAATTTATTTAACTTTGACATAGAGATTTTACTATTTCCATTTTTGTATGACTGAATAGATTTCTCAAGGAGTTTGTTGTATAGCCTTTGAGCAAGAACAAGCATATTGTTTATCTCTTTTTGTTTCTTTATGTCTAGATAGATCCTAAATTTATAGGATCTTATTATCTCCATATTTCTTTATATTGTATTTTATTGTTATATAGTTTTTTTGGGGTTCGCTCTCATCCCGTGATTCAAATCGTTGGTTTTTCCCACTTACTTTTATAAAATATGCAGAGGGTGGGATTTGAACCCACGAGGGCGCTAAGCCACAGGATATCTTATTCTTTGCTATTCCAAAGACAGATAAGGACCTTAAGTCCTGCACGGTGGGCCAGACTTCGCTACCTCTGCTTAAAATAATAATTAAATACAGATTATTTATATCTAAGCGCTCTTCTCCCTAAGAAGTCTTCTTTTTCTCTTTCTGTCAAGCATCTTCTTCTTTCTCGTTTTCCACCTGTCTTTGTGGTATTTTTTCCAGTTTTTTGAGCTTCTTTTCATATTTGATTAAAGTTTTACCTAAATTTATATCTTGGCACCTGTTACAGTTAAGGTTTTGTTGTAATGTCCGTCGTATGGCTTTTCAACATCGCTTAGCGTTTTACTGAAAACCAAGTGAAGAAAGCGCATCCCTTTTGAGATCTTAACAGGCACGTTTCCTCCGATCATCATTATTGTAAGATTGCCCTCATAACCTGCATCCACTATTGTTGGTGGTATTGCCAAACCAATCCTGGCAAAAGTAGACCTCACATTGCACATACCGACCAAATTGTTTGGCATTTTTATTTTTTCGTTGATTTTTACAAGAATTCTTTCCTGTGGATATATTACAAAACTTTCCTCTATTTTTTCCTTATTATAAACTTTTTCAAGCGCAGACTTGTCATTTATATCTACTGGTTCATTATTATAAACGAACCTAAGTATCTCGTCTCCAATTCTTAAGTCAACCCCATTTTCCCTTATTGTATCATCGGATAAAGGGGTTATTTTAAGTTCATTTCTCTCAAGATATCCTTTTATATCCTTATCACTCAATATCATTTAATCATTAAATTATTTCAGTATAAAAATCTAATGTTTTCATTTAAAGTACTTTTATATTAGAATATTAATAAAAATTTATGGAATTTAATGGGATAAAATTAGAATGGCTTCATCACGCGTGCTTTCGAGTAAGCGATAAAAACACAATAATATACACAGACCCATATAAAATAATAAATGACTACAATGATGCTGACATTATTCTAATAACACATGACCACTATGATCATTTAGATATAGAAAGCATAAAAAAGTTGGTAAACAAAAATACAATTATTGTGGCACAAAAGGACTGTGAAAATAAACTTAAAGATGTTAACAACAGAAAAGTCTTTGTCCTACCAAATGAGGTAAAAATAATAAATAATATAACAATAAAAACCGTACCTTCTTATAATATCAACAAATTTTCGGCAGAAGGAAAACCTTTTCATCCAAAAGAAAAAGGAAATGTAGGGTATATCTTTATAATCAATAATAACAGGATTTATATCGCAGGAGATACAGACCTTATACCAGAAATGAAGGATTACAGAGAGGACATAGCTTTGCTGCCTATAAGCGGAGTATATGTAATGAACCCAAATGAGGCAGCCGAAGCGGCTGTCAAGATGCATCCAAAAATAGCTATACCTATGCACTATGGATCAGGAATAGGAACTGCAAAGGACGCAGAAGAATTTAAAATCCTATTAAAAAATAAGATAGAGGTTGAGGTATTGGACTCAATTGATAAGTAAAGAAAACCTTTAAATACAACGCATTTTATAGAATAAGAATATGTCTAAAAGCACTGCACCGACTTTAAAAAAGAGAGGAGGAGGTTTTAAAGGTAAGAGGAGAGATAAGAGGAGAAGCGAATCTAAAGATTTATCAGTTCTTTTGCAGGTAGGAAATAGAAAAATAAAGACGATTAGAACAATGGGTGGAAACACAAAGGTAATTCCGCTAAAAACAAATAAAGGAAATCTGTTTGATGAAAAAGGCAAGCCGCAGTCAAATGTCGAGATAATAAGAGTTCTTGAAAACAAAGCAAACAGGTCATACGCTAGGCGTAATATAATAACAAAGGGAGCCATTCTAGAAACGGATAAAGGGAAGGCAGTTGTAGTAAATAGGCCTGGACAGGATGGTCAAGTCACACTGAGAAAAGTAGATTAAAAGTTAATTGATGGAAATCAATCTAAAAAAACTAGCTAATATAATAGATAAAAACCACAAAAAAATAATAGCTATCTGGCTGATTTTATTTTTGGTTTCAATACCAATAGCGATACATCTTTTCAGCATAGTTTCATATAATATAACTGGAAACGATGGAAACTCCTCAAAGGGGAATTCCCTGCAGTTAATAGTAACTGTTAGTAAAACTCCCTTTTCAAATGAGACAAAAGCTTTTTTTTATAATATGTCAGACGGCTTTGCCTACAAAAACATAACATCGATATATTCAGTTGAGTATAATATAATAAACTCCTCTTATTATAGCATAAAAAACGCATCATATGCCTCACTCAACCTAGCATACTTAAAATATAATCTTACAGCAAAAACAGTGCCTCAACAATTAAACAATACCATAATAGATAGTATAGCTGCAAAAATATACTCAAGTTTAAACAGCTCAAAGATACTTGAAAGAGACGATGCCTACAGTTTTATAGTCGGCATAATAAAAGGATATCAAAATTCTACGCCAGAATATATTATAAACAATTATAATTTATCAAATTACCCTCTTGCAGCAAATAAAAACGAGACGACCACGCTTATAAATTATAATGGGACAACCACAATAGCAACTGTAAATAATTCTAACTATTCCTTTGTTAACTCATATGTCAATGGTATATCTGGTAAATACGGTCTGCAGGACTATGTAACTGGCTCAACTGGCTTAAGCAGCAATATAGAAAGCGAGACTAATTTTGGTACATTTCTGGCGATAGCCATAGGAATCTTAATGGTGGTTATAATAACAGGTCTGATATTTAGATCCCCTATTGCTGCATTTGTCCCTCTTTTTATATACATTGTAGACCTTTCCATAGCTTTTTCTATTTTCTATTTTATTTACCATATACTACTAAAAAGCACAATATCATTCTTTGACCCTGCACTTGCTGCAATATTAATGCTTGGTATATCAACCGACTATTTAATTTATATGTTATACAGATTTAAGCAGGAACTCAAAAAAGACCACAGAGAAAGCGTGAAGATAAGTATAGGTGGAGCCGGTGCTGCAATACTTGTAAGTGGAACAACCGTAATACTGGCATATGCAATACTTTCCGGATTTAATCTTGCGTTCCTTGGCTCTACAGGTTTACTGGATTCTGTGGGAGTTCTAATAGTACTTTTATCGGCTTTGACATTTATGCCGGCCGTATTAATATTTCTTGGAAAAAGGGTTTTCTACCCGAATTTTAAATCTGGATTTTCGTTTGATAAAAGCTTCAGAAAACTCGGTGAATTCAATCATAAAAATAGATATTTTATAATTTCAGTTTTCGTTATATTAATATTAATAGCTGCATACTTCTTTGTAACTTTTCACCCTGGAATGAACTTTCTAGGCCTACTACCAAATTCGCAGTCAAAGACAGCATTTTACGTTGCCTCAAATAATTTTAAATTCGACCCAATTGACCCACTCATAATAAACATAAATACAACTAAAAACACAAACCTGACAAGTATTTACAATGAGATAAAATCAATGAATGGGGTAGCATATACAACTGTCCAAAAAAATAATGCTTCAATGAATGTAACCGCCTTTTTGAAGCCGCTTGGATTTACGACTCCTGCATTAAATGATTACAATAACATAAACAACTACCTTAAAAGTAGCAATGTTAATTATAGTATAGACGGATTGCAAGTTTTCCTTGGAAAAGCTGTTAACAGCATGAATTCTAATGTTCCGCTTCTTATACTAGCACTTGGTTCCATGATATTCATTGTTCTTTTCATAATCTTGTTTTCTCTTTATACCCCATTTAGACTTGTCTTGCTGATAATATCAAATGTAATTGCCGCCAATGGGGTAACACTTCTTATCTTCCATTATATACTGTCATTACCGTTCATATCAATTGCACAGGTGTTTCTGATAACAAGTATAATGGGAGTAGGAGTTGACTATGATATATTTCTTGTAATGAGAATAAGAGAATTTGTTAAAGAGGGCAAAACAAACAGTGAAGCCATAAAATTGGGGCTGATCAAAAGCGGGCCAGTAGTTGCAAGCATAGGAGTTATATTCTCCATTGTATTCCTGTCTCTTATCGCAAGTGGAGTTCCAATAATAGCAGAGGTCGGCTTTATAGTCGCGATTGGTATACTCCTTGATTCCACTATATCAGTTTTATTTATAGTACCATCAATAATGTTCGTTTTGAAAAAATATAATTGGTGGCCAGGTTTAAAAGAGTATGAACGTAATAAATAAAATAGTGGAAAGGATATACGGAGAAAAGGTAATAAAGACAGAAAAAGACGAGAAAAAGACGCTCACATTGACAGAGGGGCCAGAGGGATTAAGCGTCAAATTCAATGGTATAACCTACTCCAGAAGAAATCCAAAGCATATATTTACAGGATCTTATTGGGATTATTTTACACCTTTGCCTTTATTATATGAAAAGCCAGAAATTCTTATGATAGGCCTTGGAGGAGGTACAATAGTCTACCAGATAAACCAGCTTTACAAAAATAAAATAAAAATGGATGTTGTTGAAATAGATAATAAGATGATTGATTTAGCTAAGGACTTCATAAAAGATGATATAGAGAAAGTCAATATAGTATTAGATGATGGTATAAAATTCTTGAAAGAAAACAAAAAGAAGTATAACTTGCTTTTTCTTGATGCATATGACGGAGACAAGATACCTGATCAGTTTCTAGATGAACAAACCATCGAGAATATAGATAAAGCACTAACCAAAGACGGAGTAATGGCTATAAATTATGCAATGAGCTTCAAGGCTATCGTATTTCTACAAAATTATATAAACAAGCTAAAAAAGCACTTTAAAGTATATCTTGTTAATAATCCAATGGGCTCGGGGAATACTATAATATTGTGCAGTAAAATGATGGATAAGAAAGAATTACTTGATAAAATAAACAAAATAGAGAAAAATAACGATAATATGCATGTTGTAAAGGGCTATGATAATATGAGCAATGGTTAAAAAAAGAGAAATAGCTATATCTATTTAATCATAGACATCAAATTAATTTATGAATATTAAAAGTATACGTAAATCCTTAAAGGAAAAAGACAAAAATGCATGGGAATCGGAAAACATTGGTAGAGTGCCTTTAAAAGTTTATGCCAACAAGAGAATACTCAATGATATAGAGGATGAAGTATTTAACCAGGCGGAAAACGCGGCAAACCTGCCAGGTATTCTCAAATATTCTTATATATTCAGCGATGCACATATAGGCTACGGAGTACCGGTAGGATGGGCAGGCGCATTTGATTTGTCAGATGGAATTATCTCCCCTGGTGTCGTTGGCTTTGATATTAATTGCGGTATGCGGCTTATCAGGACTAATCTTAGTGCAGATGAAGTAAAACCAAAAATAAAAGAATTGATAGACCTGCTTTTTAAACTAGTGCCAGCTGGTGTAGGATCAAGTTCACCAAATTCGATAAAAAATCTGAAATCTTTGAGCAAAGATGACATGAAGATAATAGCCGAGGAGGGAATAAACTGGACGATTGAAAATGGATATGCGAACAAAAAAGACAAGGAGAGAATAGAAGAAAATGGGATTTTAAAATATGCAGATTTTTCAAAAGTTAGCCAAGAAGCATTTAAAAGAGGTAGGGAACAGTTAGGAACTTTAGGCTCTGGGAATCATTATCTTGAGATACAGACAATAAAAGAGGATTTCAACAGAGATATAGCGAACAGTCTTGATTTAGATACAATTAATAAACAGGTGGTTATAATGTTCCATACGGGTTCAAGAGGCTTTGGACACCAGATAGCAAGCGACTACATTAAGACTTTCTTAAAATATGCGGAAAAAAACAAAATATATCTAGCAGATAAACAGCTGGCATATGCACCATTTAATTCAGAAGAAGGACAAAATTACCTTAAAGCTATGTCATGTGCTGCAAACTTTGCATTTGTAAATAGGCAGATTATAACTTACCAAATAAGAGAAGCTTTTAAAAATGTATTCAAAAAAAGCGAAAAGGAGATGGGACTTGAAATAGTATATGACATTGCACATAATACCGCAAAAGTAGAAGAACATATTGTAGATGGAGTTAAAAAAGATGTAATAGTGCATCGTAAAGGAGCTACAAGAAGCTTCGGACCGGGAAATAAGGAACTTAAAGGAGTACTAAAGTCAACAGGTCAACCTGTAATAGTGGGTGGAAGCATGGAAACCGGATCATATTTGTGTGTTGGAACAAAGAAAGCCGAACTTGAGACTTTTGGCACAACATTACATGGAAGCGGCAGGACAATGAGTAGAGTAAAAGCCAGAGAAGTAATAAATGGAGACAAGCTCATTGAAAATATGAAAAAGAAGGAGATATACGTAAAATCTAACAGTATTAACGGCTTAATCGAAGAAGGAGGAGCTGCCTACAAAAATATAGATGAAGTTGTAAATTCTATGCATGATGCTGGAATAAGCCTTAAGGTTCTTAGCTTAAACCCAATTGGAAATATAAAGGGATAATGGAAAAGTACAGATTTTTGGGTAATGAATCCACTGCAGATATATCTTTTATCGCATACGGAAAAACAATTAATGAATTATTTGAGAACTCATCATATGCCCTCTTTAGAACAATGATAAATAAGAATAAGATAAAAACCAAAAAAACGATTAAATTTGTGCTTAGATCACAAAGACTTGAGGATTTACTGGTAAAGTTTTTAGATAGAATTATACTGATAAAGGATTATAAACATCTTGTTTTATCTGAAACAAAAGTGAATATAACCGGTAATTATAAGCTAAACTGTATAGCTAGGGGAGAAGAAACAGAAAATTTGAAGGAATACTTTTTAGCAGATGTAAAGGCTACAACAATGCACAACCTTAAAATAAAAAAAGGAAAAGAATTAATTGAATGTAAAATAGTTTTGGATATATGAAAAAGATATTGTCTGTACACTATGATGAGATAGCATTGAAAGGAAAACAGAGGGGTTATTTTCAGAGCCTTTTGATTAAGAACATAGAGAAAAAAACAGGGAAAAAACCTGAAATAAATCAAAATAGGCTTATATTAGAGGATTATACTGCCGATGACATTAAGAAATTAGAGCTTACACCTGGAGTTTCATGGTTAAGTGAGGCAGACTTGATTGAAAGAAATGAGGATAGATTAATTGATTTAGTAAACGAGTTTACCGCAGGCAATAGTAATGTAAACCTTGATGTAAAGAGAGTTGATAAAACTTATAAAAAAACATCCGTTGAATTGAAGGAAGAGATAGCAAAAAAGCTAAAGTTGCGATTTGACAAAGAGGGGAGGAAAATAAAAATAGAAATAATGCCAGATTTTTTCATAATAAACTATAATATAAAGAGAGGCATAAGTGGAATGCCTACTGGCAGTTCAGGCAGATTAATATCACTTTTTTCAGGGGGTATAGATTCAACTGTAGCACCTGTGGAGATGATGAAGAGAGGAGCAAAAGTAGACCTTTTACATGTATACGCACTTAATTCTCCTGATTCTGCATTAAAAGGGAAACTTGAAGAAATAGCTAAAAAACTAGGAAATATAGAAATAGGCACAAAAATTTATCTGGTACCATTTCATTATTTCAGTCTATCTGCTTTAAAAATAGATAAAAGATATGAATTAGTAATGTTTAAGAGATTTCTGCTCAAACTTGCTGAAAAGATAGCTGAAGAAAATAATTATCAAGCAATTGTCACAGGAGATTCATTATCACAAGTTGCATCGCAGACTATAGAAAATATAAATGCTATAAGCTACGGAATAAACCTGCCAGTTTTCAGGCCATTTGTAGGGTACAATAAAAATGAAATAATAGAAAAATCAATAAAATACGGTTTTTATGAACTATCCATAGAAGAATATAAAGACTGCTGCTCTATAGTTTCAAAAAACCCTGCAACAAAATCAAATAGGGATATTATAGAAAAAATGGAAAAAGAAATAAATATGGATAAAATCATAGATGACAGTATAAAAGAATTAAAAACCGAGGAATTTTAAGAAATGTATTTATATTAAAATAAATTAACCTACCATGCCAATACCGTATGGGGTTAAACCAACAGTTATATTCGCTATTATACTATTTGTGATAGCAGACATAACTTGTACATTATTAAGACCATTTAAATTACGTATAATATACACATTATTGTTGTTAGGGTCATAAAGAAGATTTGATGGCCCACCTAACGTTTTTATGATCTTAATTACAGAATGTGTTGCTGCGGATATAACTAGAGTATTGTTTCCACTTTGATTAGCGACATATAGATAATTTCCATTTGGTGACACCGTTATACCATATAGAGGAAAACCATATGGAGAATTAGTTGCAGATGGCAACTGTAGCCCAGCGGAGATTTCACCAACTATTGAATTTGTTTTAGTAGATACATTATAGACATATTTGTTTGCAGTTATATAAACATAATCTCCGTTTGGAGAAATTACTGCAGTATTTGGATGCTCCATACTTATATTTTTGATCACTGTATTTGTTGCTGTAGATATAACAGAAGTATGATTTGCTCCCTCTACTGTTGCATAAACATATGCACCATTAGGTGTTATTACATCACCATTCAGCGAATTTCTTGGAAAATTGCCTACAGTTATATTTTTAATTTCTTTATTTCCATCGCTTATATTTATAACAGTTATATTATTGCTATCTAAATTAGCAACATAAGCATATTCCTTATTTGGGGTTATTGCAACGCCTATCGGTACATTCATCCAGCCTTTTATATTTTGGATCACTTGGCCTGTAAACGCATTATAAATCGAAACTTCATTTCCGCACGGATCGGCAATATACAAATTATAAGTGCCTGGCAGGAATGCTATTCCATTTGCACATGCTGCTACAGAAAAATTACCTATAACTATATTATTAGGGGATATTATAGATATTAAATCAGAGCCCGAATCAGATACATAAATATTATTTATATTTACTTTTGCGGCGTTTCCTGCAAGTACTCCAGAACTATTAAAACTAACAATGCCAGCAGAAGTATGTTCAACGTAGTTAATTACTGTTTTGATAGTAAATTTTGTACCTGCGCTATTACAGGATATACCCGGTACTACTATAGAGTAGGTACCTCCAGAAACTGCATTAAATGGAAGACTATAATTGGATTTTAACATGACTCCAGAAAAATTAGTACCGGAAGCAGAAATTATGTATACCTCTTTAAAACTAGTAAATTGAGCTGAATTTGGTAGGGGCCCGACACTTAATAAAAATTTTAATCCGCCATCCGTGCATATTGTTGTGGAAACAGTAAATGGAGAAAACCCTGTAGAAGTGGTTGTTATACTTGATGCAGGATTAAAGATACCCATGCTGTAGAGGATAACTGCTACAATTACTATAATTAGAATGGCCCAGCCATACGTCATCATATACTCTAAAGCTGACTGTGCTCTATACATTGAATAAATAAACAAGGATTATATTTATATTTTAATATAATGCCTTTAAATAAATCATATAGGTACGCAAAAACTGCTAGCGGATTTTATTGATCCTAGAATAATCATACATGAAAAGCTGCGCATAGCCTGAATATCTGCCAAAATAGTCTACTATTGCATTCCTTTTGTCTTTATAGTTTTTAAACTTGGAAATTATATTACCATAATAAATAGATAGTGTTCTAAGTATCCATACATCCATTGGAAAAGCTGACAGATCATGTAATCCATAAAGTTTTATACAATCAAGGACTTTTTCACCGATTCCATTGATTTGAATTAAGTGCTTGCTTAAATCATCAATTCCAAAGTTTTCATTTAATTCATGTGAATGAAAATAGCTGGCAGCGGAGAATACGAACTTTGTCCTGAAGCCCAACTTAAACTGCTTTAAATTTTCATACCCTTTTTCATATATATCATCAAATCTAGGGAAACTATTTAAAGTTACACTATTTATTTCGGCAGTTTGCCCGTAAAATTCAGACATTGCTTTTATCCTTCTAAGTATCAAAGGTATATTCGACTGTATAGAAAGTATAAAGGAAAGCGTAGCCGGCCATAAGCCGCTTTTTACTACCCTTAACGAGCTGGAATATGAGATAGCTTTGTCTATGAAATCATCCTTATCTATCTCTGCCTTTATATCGTTTATATTGTCATTTAGACCCAATAGCTCTTTTATTTCTTTTTCTGATGCTCCAAAAAATTCGATTTCGTCATTGTCCTGTCTAATGGCAAGTGGTTTATCAACGAATGAATACCAATAATCCATTTGTCTTGAAAATGAGAATATCTGCCCCGAAGTTAATGTCCTTTCAAGCGAGAAATCCTCCGTTTTTATTATCATAATATTATTAAACCTATCACACTTATATTTAACATTAGCATTATAATTAAGATAATGCTGGGTTGGCTGAGCGGTTAAAGCGCTGGCCTTGAGAGCCAGTTGGGATTTTCCCTGCGTAGGTTCGAATCCTGCACCCAGCGTTTATAATGCTTTATATTTAGTTTAGAGTATTAGTTGTATCACCGTTATATCTCACAACCACTGAAGTATGTTATTTTCTGCTCACTTTTTAAATGAATATATATAGACTTTATCTACTTTGTTTTTCGTTATCCTGATTTTATCACGCAAAAGCATTTTCCTCTTTATTTTCACTGTATCTTTATTGTTTTTCCCGTTTATGGTGTATCCCCCAAACTACCACCAGATCTGACAACTCTATAGCATGGATATATCTGCGGATTTTCATTAATGCTCAATATTCTTCCGACCTCTCTGGGATTTATCTTCAGTTTTCTGCCGATTTCACTGTAGGTTATGACCTTTCCTTTCGGTATCTTCTAAGTAGGTTATAAACCTTCGTTTCCTTCAAAGTCATAATCAATTCCTATGTCTTTTAGTATATCCTCTTTTCTCTTCAATTTTCCATACTTAAGGGAATAGAACCATTTGTTTATATTATCTATGTCTCTTCCTAAGAATTTTTCTGTCAATCTGGAAAGTTTCAATGCCTGTGAAAAATCTATTATGTAAGGTATACCATTTTTATTAAGTATATTATACGGACTTAAATCACCGTGTATCATACCATTTTTTGCCATCTTTATTATAAAGTCCACTATTATATTATACCATCTGTCAACATCAAATTCCTTGTTTTCCAACGCGGAAAGTGCAGGTTTCCCATCCTCTCCTATGAAACCCATGACTATTATATTCTCATAGCTACGTATCGGTTCCGGGGCATTTATCCCTAGCTTATAGGCCTTTGAAAGAAAGGAATATTCGAATCTTGTCCAGTCGTTTATTCTCTTCAAGAATCCGCCACTTTTCCTTCCCCTTAATCTTATGTAAGTTGGTATACCTTTGAAAGAATATATATTGTGTCTATGTATCTTGACAGCTACTTCCCTGTTTAAACTTTGACTATAAAAAACATAAGCTTCCTTTCCAGTGCCTATCGGGCCCAGAAGATTGCTTATATATCCGTCGCCCTGCAATTTATTAACTGCCCGTAAAGTTTCTTCGTCAAAGACGTGGGAAAAAACCTTACTTTTTGGCATATTTTATCTTTAACAGCTTCTTTATTGCATTAAGCAGCTTTTCCTTTTGAGCGCTTTTTACCAGTGCATTCTCTATTACATCTGCTATTGTATTTGCCTGTATTATCTTTACAGCTTTTGGATTTGATAGTACTAAATCATCAATATTTGAGGCGGGAATTATAACCTCTTTTATGCCCGCATTTATCGCGGCCTCGACCTTTGCGGATACGCCGCCGACAGGCAAAACCTCACCCCATATAGAAAGAGAACCGGTCATTGCAACCGACTGCTTTATTGGAATGTTTGTCAATGCGGATAATATACTTATTGCAACGCTTACGCTTGCACTGTCACCCTCAACACCAGAATAAGCCTGAAGAAACTGTATGTGTATATCATAATCTGTAAGCGGTTTATTTGAATATAATTTTACAACGGCGGATACATTCTTAACTGCTTCTTGTGCAATTTCACCAAGTTTACCCGTTGCAATTATCTCTCCTGCACCCTTTCTCATGCTTTTTGTAACTATTGCTTCTATTGGCAACATCAAACCGGAATCGGAATTTTCTATAACCGCAAGACCATTTACTCTTCCTATTCTTGAGCCGGTAACTTGTATAACATCATAATCCTTCTTTTCCTTTATGTATCTTGCCGCAATCTGCTGCTCAAATGAACCTGCATAGCTCTTTGAACTTAAAACATCATCTCCTGTTACTACGGAATGCTTCCTTTCTACCGCTATATCCCCAGCAACGCGTATTATTCCGCCCAATTCTCTTAATTTAAGAGTTAAAGCCTCTTTCCTATTAGATTTTCTTCTCGCTTCATTAACTATCTCTATAACAGCATCCTTTGAAAACGGAGGTATCTTCTTGTCTTTATTTATTTCCTGCGCCACGAACCTCGCAATCTTATTCCTGTTTTCTATATTATCAGGCATTGTCTCGTTCATGTATATCTCATAACCGTATCCCCTTATCCTTGACCTTAATGCCGGACTCATCTGTGTAAGCGTGTTTGGATTTCCCGCGCCAACAAGTATGAAATCACATGGAACGAGATTAGTTTTTACCATTGCTCCTGCGCTTCTTTCGCTCCTACCTGTGATACTTAACTTCTTTTCCTGCATTGCGGTCAACAGTTGTATTTGAGTTTCTCCTGATAGATTTGCTATCTCATCTATAAACAATACACCACCGTTTGCTTTATGTATATCCCCTAGAACTACACGTTCATGCGCCGGGGTTCCTAAACCTCCAGATTGAAAAGGATCATGTTGCACATCTCCAAGCAAAGCACCTTCTTTTGAACCTGTGGAATCAACAAATGGCGCATATTTTGCTTCTGAATTATCTAGCAGTAATTTCGGTGCCGGCACATTTGTTCTTAGTGAAGTTCTACCTAATCTATACATCAATAAAACAAAAAGAAAACCGATAAGCATTGTTATTATAAAAAGAGTACCCGAAATCTGGTTTGCCGCCGCCAATATCGGATTTTTCTGCGCCGAGACTATCATGCTTACAACATAAGTGGCTATAAAGAAAGCTACTATAAATCCTAGAAAGATTATCATATTGTTTCCGCCGGCTAGAGATGACATGTTTCTTGCCTTCGCCTGGTTGACTATTCTTTTGCCTTCACCTGCTGGAACTGTCTTTATAATGGGCTCATTCTCATCCTTTGGATTGGGAAAAGCTAGTATATCTATAAGTTTTTCGGCGGGTAAAAGCTGTGAAAGCGCTTGTCCTAGCATGCTTTTACCGGTACCTGGTGCACCTACAAGCAATACATTTCTCCTCTGAACAGATGCTTTCTTTATTATCTCAACGGCCTGCTCCTGTCCTATGACTTGATCAACTATCTTGGCAGGTATCTTTATATCATCTGTTGTTTTAAACGAAATACTAAAAGTATTATCCATGTAAGTATTACCCCTATCGAAACTTAAAATTAAGCATTTACATACTTAAAAACTTATTCCTACTCTGTATTTTCGGTTTCGGACTGAGCTGTGACTATATTTGATATTATAAATATATCTCCTATAGCTCTTACAAGACTGTGCTGTATTATCGCTCCCTTTGCACCTCTTATCATCTTTGAAAGATTGGATGAGGAACTTGCTTTTATCCTCCAGCTAACTACCCTGTTGTCCTGAAGTATAGCCTCATCTATTTCTCCGAAGTAAGTGCCATTATCTGTATAAACCTTCAATCCGTATGTTGAACCAACGTTTTTCAATTTCAAAGCCATAACTTAACTTGTATTTTTTAGCTTAAATAGTTAATTGAAAGAAAGTTTTTTTAAACAAATATCTTGAAATCCGTGGCAAAAAGCTTGTCATTGAAAAGTATTATGGGGTTCAAATCAAGATCCTTTACCAATTTATTTGTGTTCATAAACCGGTCTATCTTGAGAAGATATGATATAAGTTCATTGAATACCTGATCCGATGCAACTTGACTTATTATTCTTCCCAGTTTTGAAAGCTTTAACTCATCTATATCCTGATCTGAAATTTGTGAAAGCATAAATGTGGTGTCATTTATCTCATTAGCGAATATCCCTCCCAATCCAAGAGCTATCATCGGTCCGAACTGTGGATCTCTGTGAGCACCCATCAGAATTTCCAGCTTGTTCTCGCCGAACTTGTTGACATCCTCATATATACCAAAAATAGGCTTGCTTAAGCTCTGCTCCTTTGCGACTTTTGATAGTTTATCAAAGGATGCTTTTAGTTCATCCTCATTCTTTATGCCAACTACTACAGCTCCGACTTTATTCTTATGGGAAAGCAGATTTGATTCTATCTTCAGGACGCACGGATAATTAATTGTACTAACTGCCTTCAGCAAATCCTTTAGTGTACTTACCTTCAGGCCATTGGCACTTTTTATCCCCATTGAATCAAATATCTTTTTGGCGTCTATACCAAATGTATCGCTTTTAATCTTGAAATCCTTGTATTTTGATTTGTCCTTTGAAATAGCCTTGAAAGTCTGCTCTCTGTGCGAATAGTAAGAGTATAAACCTTTAATCATTGAAACGGCCTCATTCGGGTAATTATATATGGGAAGATTTCTCTCCAAAAGGAACTTTCTTGCTTTCTCCACCCTGGCGCCACCTAAAAAAACGGACAGTAGAGGTATTTCAGGGTATCTCTGACTGATTTCATAAATCTGCTTTGCTGTTTCCAAGGGCTGTGACATCTCCTGCGGCGAAAATAGTATTATTATAGGCTTGTTTTGATGAACTAGTATCTCAAGAGTATCTCTGTATCTTTCTGGTGTCGCATCACCAACCATATCTACTGGATTGTGTATATTGGCCTCTCTTGGCAATGCCTTTGAAAGCTCATTAATTATCTTATCACTGAATTTTGCCAGCTTCAGACCTGCATTTATAATGTGATCAGTTGTGACGACACCGGCACCTCCGGCATTGGTTACTATTATAACCTCATCGGAGTTCACCCTGATGTTTGGAGCATCCCTCATAAAATTAAATAAATCATCAATATTATCTACAGAGATTGCACCGATTCTCTTGAATGCAAGTTCATATGCTTTGTAATCACCTGCCATTGAACCTGTATGCGATGAAACCGCGCTGGAGGCAGATTTGAACTTTCCACCCTTTAATATAAGCAGCGGTTTTTCCTTTGAGAATTCCATTCCTGCTTTCAGAAACTCTTCTCCATTGTTAAGCCCCTCTAAGTATAAAGCCAGAACTTTTGTTTTCTCATCTGTCTTAAATGACTCTATTATATCAGCTTCACTTATATCAGTGGCATTTCCGATACTTATTATCTTACTGAAGCCTATATTGTTTGTAGATGCGTCATCTACTATAGCACTTAACAAAGCGCCGCTTTGAGATATAAAACCAGCATTGCCTTTTACGACTTTTGAATTTGGATCTAGAAAAGTTGCATTAAAATTAGGATCGGTATTTATTATACCAAGGCAGTTAGGCCCTACTATCCTTATTTTTGCTTTTGATAAAAATTTCTTTATTGCTTCTTCTCTCTTTGTTCCATCTCCACCTATTTCATTGAATCCTGCACTCAGTATTACTGCTAGAAGTATCTTTGCTTTTTCGCACTCCTTTAGTATATCCAAAACCTTTTCGGCAGGAATAGATATAACAGCTATGTCTATTTTTTCTTTTATACTAGTAACTGATTTGTATGCCTTTAAACCCTGCAGTTCTTCAACGAAAGGATTTACAGGAAATATCTCTCCTCGAAATGTTATTATCAGATTTTTCAGAACAGCGCTTCCCACTTTATTAGGATCTCTGGATGCACCTATGACTGCTATGCTCTGAGGTTCAAAAAATTTCTTTATATCCACCTATATTACAGACAATTATAAAATTTAAACTCTTATAAATAGCTATTTTCTATCTTTATTAATCACTTTTATATAGTTAATTCTTCCCAGTATACTTCTTTGTCTTCCACTGCTTTTTTTACTGCGGTTTCATTCTCATTCAGCTTTGCATTTCCTGTTTTTATCTCTATAAATTTAATCTTTATTTTCCCGCTTTCATTTAAATCCGAAAGTCCTTCAAATTTTATATAATCAACAGGGTTACCAAGAAACCTCAGATCAGAGAGATTGCCCTCCTTTTCATAGAGAATAGGATAAAGCTGCTCGCTTATCTTGCCTTTTAAAACTGGTCTTTGTATGTTTACGGTTTTCTCAAGAGCTTTTTTCATCTCATATTCTTCCCACCGCTCTATCTTTTTCTTGAGTAAATACTTCAAGATGAAAAAAGAGACTATTGAAACGATTATAAGGCCTGAAACCAAACCCCAGAAAAACGCATATTCCATTATCATTTAAGCAAACCAAACAATAAAAACTGTCGGGAGAGGGATTTGAACCCTCGACCTCCGCCTCATGAGGGCGGCGTACTACCGCTGTACTATCCCGACTTTGTAAATACTGTAAATTAATCCTATCTTTTATAGCCTATGTCTCTTAAAAATTTATGCCTTTTCTCTTTATCGGATTCTTTCTCTATTCCTAATGGTTTCTTTCCATCTATAACTCCAAGTATTGCCCTTCCTTCTTTGCCGTCATCATAAACCAGAACTTTTACTGGATTGGCGGTTGCGGCATAAATATTTACGACTTCCATTACCTGCTTGATTCTGTTAAGAACATTGATCGGATAGGCATTTTCAATAAGAATAACAAAAGAATGACCTGCACCTATTTTATTTGCTATTTCTATACTTTCTTTTGTTAGTTCTGCGTCGTTCCCATCAGTTCTTATTAGTCTATCACCGGATGCTTCATTAAACGCTATACCAAATTTTATTCCGGGAGAAGAAGTTATCAAAGCCTCGTACAAATCTTCAACAGTTTTTATGAAATGTGCCTGCCCGATTATTATATTCTGTTCACTGTTTAAACCGACTAAAATTTCTTCTGTTTTTCCCATAAATAGATTAAAAATTCATGGTTAATAAATTTAAACTCTAAAGCCTTATGCTTTTTAAGATAAAGGAAACCTCACTGTTCGTCACATTAAAAAACTTTTTATATGAGTTTACCTGCAAAAAAGTATAATAATTTTTAGGCCCGTATATAAATATAAGTTCATAGTAATTGCTGCTTTTATTAATTGATGTAATCACACTTGGATATCCAAGGATTGAGGTATTAATCAGAGAAACGTTGCTGCTTTCTGATAAATTTTTTAGCGTATCGAAGAAGTATGAATATGTAAAATTGGTGCTGTTTTGGGCAATTGATATAATAACTGAACTATTCTCTTTGTGTAATAACCTAGCATAAGTAGAGTATATTTTTGAGGATAGTATATTATCATTGTTCTCCAAAGAAAAATTGGCGTTGAAATTAAATGAAAGGGTAGAGGAATTAAAGGATAAAACATTGCTTTTAATATTCGGATGTACTAATTTTGAAAATAATGGATAATAAAGATAGATAACAACAAATATAATAACTACCAAAACCGCTATTCCGGCAATTTTTATTTTTTTATCTAATTTCACACACAATACTGTTATGAGAAAGTGACTGATGTACCTTGCTGCGCTGATTAAGAAGATGTACATACAGAAGGGCATTTGAAAGTGAAAATTCGATATATGTGTAATTTGCTATTACACTTGTTACTTTCACACCTGCAAAACTGCTTATTGTAGAAGAGGGAGAAACGAAACTTGACGGTGAGAATATACCTAAGGAAAATATAATAACAACAACGACTACAACTAAAAGAATCATCCAGCCGTAAGTCATAAGAGCTTCTACAACCTGCTAGCCATTCTGTACAGACATGTAAACTATAAGAATTTTAGGGTTTTAATAATAACTCTTAATCACTTAAGGTATGGAGAATAGTTAAAATTCAATGTTGAAAGAATTTTATTCAATCCAGAATCTACAATATTAACATATTTACTGTAATTATCTGAAACGGCTACCGCAGTATAATAATCAGATGGACCATGGACAAAAACAATTGCATAAGTTATGCTGGGTTTGCTAGATAATACTTCAAAAGCACTATAATTGGATATAGATAAATTTCTAAAGGAATAGCTTGAGGTGTTAAATTCGCTTTTTAATAGTTTGTACACAAAGGAAAAGCTGGTGTTCTGTTTATTCTGCGCCAGAGTTATGGCTATAGAATTGTTCTGGGATCCATTGTAATATAAGTATAATCTGGCTGAATTTGAATAATTTGACAGTTTCGGTGTTGAGTTCCCAAGAATAAAATAATTGGTAAAATTGAATGACATATTCGGAGAGGAGAATACATGAAGGTTATTCTCCTGTGTTAAAAAAGGTACAGTTACTTTTTTAGATGGGTGGTAATAAAATAATACTGCTATAACTAAGAGTATGAATATAACGGTTATTAAAGCTAACAACGCGATTTTTTTAGTGTTATTTTTTCCTGGTATACTAATTTCTTTATTTTCCATATTTATCAAATTATTACCCCTGACAACTAGGCGAGTAATAGTATATGTAAACACTTTCCCCTGGATATGTATTACCTGATGAAGAATAACCATAATTTGTTGCTACGCTCCACTGATCATATCCCGTCCCATAACGACAGTCGCCAAATATTCCGTTTATAGGATTAGTGGTAGACCATGACTCTGTACTTGATGAACTACCAGTATTAAAAGTGAATTCCTCACCATCATCTCCGTTTGGAAGCTTGACTTTAGGATTCCATAGGTCTGATTTTGAATTACCATTAAAAGTAACGGAGGAGGTTTCAGAAAAAGGCTCTGGGCTTCCAGTCCAGACATAAAAGTTAGTGGTGCATGACCACGATGAAAATGTAGCAGACGTTCCTGCAGTTACATATTGTCCGCCGGTTGAACAATCATAATCTTCACTTGGAGAAGCATTGAAAGAACCCGGGCCTGTAGTTAGAGTTATTGGATCATTTCCAGATGCTGATCCACTTACACCATCATAACTTATTGACCAAGTAGACGAACTTGGTAGATTTCCTGGATAAAATGTAGTTGTACAGGCAGTTGAACCGGAAAATGAAACACTGACTGAAGAACCGTAATTAGCAGATCCTGAAAGTGAATTATATGAGATTGCACAGCCTGTTGATGTACTTATGCTTGATGCTGTTGCTGACCATGAATCTGAGCCTGAACCTGTTGTAAAGGTTATAGTTGAGCTTGTTGAGGATTCTGTTGTTCCTGCGAATGTAACTGACCAGGAATCTCCGCTTGAAAGATTTTTCTCGGTAAACGTGGTTATGCAGGATTCACTTGTTGAAAACTTGATACTTAGAGAGCTGCCCGCTTTAAGAGAACCGGATGTGGCGTTTGGAATATAACTTTCAGTGCATCCATTTGACGAATTTGATAGAGAACTTACAGAATACTGGAAATTTCCTGGCCCTGTAGAGAATGTAATTGTGTTTATTGTAGCTGTCTTGTTGCTACCATTGTATTTAACATACCATTTTTTATTTAAAGGAAGGCCACTCTCTTTAAATGTTGTTACACAGGTATCAGAAACCTTTGTAAATACAATGCTTTGATTTGTCCCTGCTAACAGATAACCAGAATCAGGTTTCGGTTCGAATACCTCTGTACATGCCGCTGAAGTTGTCTTTACATCCGATATATAATAAGAGAAATTACCACCATAGCTTCCTGAATTGTTGGTTATAAATTCTATTTCTTTGTTGTTTACAGAAATTGCAGCACCTGCGGAATTTGCTTTTAATGGTTTAGGTTTAGAAGAGCTTCCAATTATATTGTTATATGTCACATTCCAATTCAAATCTGTAGGCAGACCAGTTTCACTGAAGTAACTGTAACATGTTGTGTTTGCGGCAAACTGTATATAAGTTGTGGTCCCGGATGTTGCACTGCCTGAAGAAGGCGTTGGTGAGTATGTTGTATAACAATTCGTAATCGCAGAATGATTTGAAAGAGTCTGCACTTTAAATGAATGAGTGTCTATTGAATAGAAATATACCTCATCTGAAGTTGAGGATCTGTTTACTTTATCGTAGACCATATCCCATTTATACCCAGTTGGAAGGCCCTTCTCTATGAATACTGTTTTGTTCGGCTGCTGAAGTGTAAGTATGGATCCTGTCGAATAGTTTATCTGGTATACTGGAGTAGGAACCGTCTCATAGCTCTTTGGAGAAACCAACAGCGAATAGCTTATATTCCACACTGTCGGCAGGTTGTAAGCAAGATAATATTGTGATGCAATAGTATACGTTTGATTGCCCGGCGTCTGGTAGATACAGTTGACTATGTAGCCGTAAAGCTTGTTGTTTATAGGATTGCATTGCTGATCAGAAGTTATGTTAAAGCTCCATTTTCCCCCGGTATATGTTGAAGTGAAAACCCTGCTGTTCCCATTTGAGCAGGCACTGTTTAAATCAACTGCATTTCCGACACTGTCGAATACATTAACAGATGGCTCCGCCTCTTCTGTGGAGTTGCCTATACTGTAAAACTGAATGGAATGCAAACCTTCGTTTAATGTGCCTAAAGACAGGAATACTCCTTCCTTATAGCTTGAAGGGAGAGTCTTACCAGAACAAAGCTCACCTTCACCCAGTGTGAATATCGCATCTCCACTTCCATTGTATGGCGGAGCGCAGTTACCGGATGTACCGCCTGTAAATATGCTTAAAGCATAATCTAGCATACTGCCGTTTACAAAACCGGGTATACCGCTGACTCCAAAGGATGGGTCCTGCAGCATCAATATATTAAGCATGTCAAAAGAATACAAGGCGGATATAGAGAGGGCCTTGCCTGGAAGATTTGACTCCAATGATGAATAAGGCAGCAGATCTGTAAGGATATCATTGCCGCCCTCTATCTGCGACTCTGAAAGGCTTGTCAGGTATGCATCTTTAACCGAGTTCTGTTTTTTGCTGTTTGGTATAGAAACATTAAGATGATAACTTCCTCCGATTACCCCCATGCCAACACCATAATCACTGGAATTGGCATACTGCAGCTCATAATTGGAAAATGTTGAATTTATAACCGACAAATGGTAAGCTATACAGTCATCCTGTACCGTAGGTGATATGTAACCAGGGGCACTAAATGCATTACAGGAATTTGCAAGCCCACCATTATTTGTACCATTTACAGATTTTGTAGATAAAGAGCTATTTATAAGTGTTACATTTGTAGAATAGCAGGTATTACTACTATTACTTATCGACTTAGATGAAAGCAATGAACTTTTCTGGCTGCATGCAGTTATAGTCCCTGTATAACCTGAAGCACATGAATAGAAATCCTGGAAGGTATCATTATTATATTCTTTTAATGTTATATTTGGTTTTTCTGCGATAAATATATCCCTTCCGGCCTCGCATCCTCCGATCTCTGCAACACCACTAGGATTAGTGCTTGGCGCAGGATTTATTGATCCTGCGGTCGAATACGGACTCCAACTCCAACCATTTATTACATTTTCATTTATAGTATTCGTCTCATTTCCGCATAGATATGAAGAAGAAGACAGCAACCCAGTCTTTTCAGACTGCGAACCGGTAATTGCTAGATTGCTTATATTGTCAAATAAAACTTTTGTAACTTTAAACGTTGAATCTGATAAAACAGAACACATAGCTGTAAGATTGTATGCTGTTGAGTTTATTGATTTATAAGAAAAACTTGCAGAGCATGTACCTGAATTTGGATTATTTGGATAACTACATGAATTTGATAAAACTTTTGAACTGTTGCTTGAACTTATACTACAGTCAAAGGATACACTTAAAGCAGTTGTAGGCGCAGAGCTTTGATTTAGAAGTACGGTAGATATACTGACATTTGATGATGAAGAAGTTTTATATGGAACTTTGTAGTCTAAAAAGCCATCGGTTGGCGCACAGTTGTACTGTATGCTATTTAGATTCCCTATAAAACAGCCGCCTCCAACTTCACCACCTGTTGGCAAAGCTTCTAGATTATTATATGAACCATTCTTTGGTATATTCTGTACCGGCGCAGTACATGTACTATAACTAAGTATTTCGCTATTCGGAGCACATTTATATATGGAAACGTTTGCGCTGGGACTATACAACATTTCCATTTCACCAGAATAGTTTGCAGAGTTCTCCATTACCGAATTTTCACTGTTTGAGCCATCATAAGGTTGACTTACTCCATTTACATAAAAAATCGGGTTGCTTGATATTGATAAACCTGGTTTTATAGTGCACGCATCATAAAGTGTTCCGCCATCCTCCGAATAGTTTCCAGGCTGATATGCAAAACCTATTCCAGTTGATTTATTTGAGTTGTTTAAAGCGCTTAAAGACAGTTGCGGAGTATAGGAAGGAGTGCCATTTTCTATGCAGTAAAGCTTTTCGCTTTTTAGAACATCTGAACTACTTATATTTATAGCCTTAATCTGGCTATTATTAAGCAAACCAGATATATTTGTCCCGGTAAAATTATAACTAATACATTTTGAAAACAGATCTACGCCTGTTAAATTATAGTAACTCGGCCCCAATACACTTAAATTCACATTGCTGTAGGAGGAATAACCGACATCTATGGCTGGAGGAACATAAAATACGCTGTGGTTGCTATCCTCGACATATGAGAAATTTGATATCATCTGATTCTGCACTTTAAAGTCTATTGGGGATCCAGAAGCAGTTATAAAATCTGTTATTACATCTGAGCCGTCAAACAGGCAGTATTCGCTGTTTATTGTTTGAGACGGAGTTATAGTCTGATATATCTGATTATTGTTATAATTAATTCCCCCAAAACCACTTTCAGGAACATTTACTGTCTGAGAGGATGTATAACTGACAGTAAAGCAGTCCTCAACTGGCCCATACAAAGACTGTGAAATTGTAGCTGATGATGTAGAAACATTGTTGAAAAGCAAGTTACCGAGAATTTTCCCATTTGCAGAGAAAGAATCAATACATGGCCCAAAACCAGACTGACAATTGCTTAGGATATCACCGCCAAAACCTGAATATGAGAACTGCACATTGTACTGTGATGAGTTATAATCAAGCCAGTCATTATTATATGAAATAGAAGGTGAATTTGTTTCAAACGCAGAGTATTTATTGCCGCTCGAGCCGACAAAAGTATAATAACATGACTGTGAATCGGATGAAACTACCTGATAAGGAACTTCCGCATATGGATAAGGATTCTGCGAAGTTAATATTATATCGTTACACCCTCCAAAATCGTTTTGGAGCGAAAACTCTATTGGAGATCTGCTTATTCCTGTATTTGGAATCGTCAAATTATACTCTAAGATGGAATCTGATGTAGCCACAGAAGGACTTAAGTACATAAGTTCTGGACTGTGCCTAAAGTAATTCTTCGGTGATATAACCGCGGATTCAGGAAGAACTGTGCCATTATCGTTGTAATCAAATGTTATTAATGAATAGGATAGATTATCACAGCCTGCAGGATACTTCATAATTCCATTATATATTGTCTCTGAAGAGTTTGTGTTACAGGAAGAATACTTCCCGGAAAATATTTGTGCATTCTGCGCATTCACGGGTACACCATTAATGCTTATGTTTAACTCATCTGATGAGTTAATTGAGATATTTGATATAGCTAGACCGGACTGTATATCACCGCTTCCAAGATATTCACCATTTGAATTATTTACAAAAACCGCCCTTAAATATGTAAAGTCAGAAGAGACATTGCACATCATTGTACCATTTGGTGCATAGTACATACCAGAACTATTCCTTGAAACATCCAGATTACCCGTATTATTAAAGTTATTCACTATATTGCAGTCAAATGGCGTGCCGTTTATATTATACAGGTAAATATCTGAATTGTAGAGCTGTTTTGTCAGGGGAACCGGTGAAAATACAAGTGAAACCCCATTCCCAACATAAGCATTAATTGGTATTGTTATGTAGAATAAACCTGCTTTATTTGATTTAGAAAGTGTTTCATTTCCGGCCATAAAAACCGTTCCATCAGCTGTTTCATTTGAAAGATTCAGATTTGAGTTATTATACATATCAACAAAGAACGGGCCGATCTTTGAGGATATGTTTATATAAGAGTTATTTACCGAAGCAGATGTTACACAATTGGAGTCTATAGAGTATGTTGAATTATCAGAGGTATATGCGTGGCCTGAACAGATTAATTTAGAATTATTCGTTATTGAATAGTTAAACGATTTATTTTCAAAGTTTGAGTAGTTTACCAGTGTATTCTCGCCAAATATCCTTATTATAGAGGGATCACTTACGAGTGAATTTGCTATGATATTTGATGCAAGGGAAGCATTTGGAAGATTTACAGGCCTGGCCAAAACAGTAGAATTAAGGGAGCTATACAGGCCTGAAAGATTTGAAAATAGATTAGGCTTATATCCTTTTCCTAAATAGTCAAATACTTCATATGAGAATTGGCCTGCAGTTTTATTAAGAGTTGGCTTTTCTATCTGGAAAGAGGTGGTAGAAGGATAATAAACTGGTAGATTATTGTAGTTTAAAGCAACCTGGTCCGAGTAAGGCATGAAGAGAATACCGGTCCAACCGGTTATCAATGTATTGCTTGCCTGATTTGCCTCACCGGAATATATACTATTTGAGAGTGCATATTCTAGATTTGAAGGAGAAACCACTTGCTTGGACCAGAAAACACCAAAATCCTGGACATTGTCCGGCGAAACAAAGCATGAAATAGAAGATCCTTTCAACTGACTCAAGCTCAGCTTATATGAACCGCTGCCATTCAAAACAGATACTGATGGATTTGCTGTAACATTAAGTGTATTTGTAGTCGAATTTACGGCTGAAACCGATACAGATAAGTTGTCGCTGTAAACACCTATCCTTTTAAAGGGGGAGTTTGACATATTAAAGTTATAGCTTACAAGATACTGCCATATGGGAGAAGGAGCTCCGCTAGTGCTTATAAGCTCATTATTATGTATCTGTGAAGGATTTGTAGTTGATGAAGAGACGAGAGGATTTACTGTGTCACCTATGCTCAAAGAAGAACTTGGTGAGGATTCACCATCCCATGTAACATTGAATGAATCCCCAAAGAAAACACTAACCTGGTATTTTCCCGAAAGCAACGCTTCGAATAAAGACATAGGAACCTGTATTGTGAAGGTTGCAGTTCCATTAGGATTTATTACAGGTATCTGTGAATCACTCGAAGAGGAATGCGAAAGCACTGTGTTTGACGTACGTATTACATTATTTGGCAATCCGGTTACAGGATCATACATGAACATACCGAGTAAAGAGTTGTTAAAAGGCCCAGCTTCATAGTCACTATTTCCTGAAAATAGATACTGTATAGGGATTGGATTAAGAGGATTACCTTTATTAAAAACATACATATTGGTATCGAAGTTATTGTTATATTCAACTTCTATAACGCCAGTAGTTGTCTTCATGGAATTAAGAAATCCCTGGTATATATCATATGTTTCATGTTGACTATTTTTGTTGTTATTAGGAAATATCGTACTCGGATTATTGTTTCCATAAAGAGCTACAAGATATGGATCTTTTATTTCAGTGTTGCCGACGTTCTTCACGGTTATAACAAGATTCACTGATGAAGAATTGCTGTTGAACTGGGGGCAGTTGTTAGAGATGTTCTGCAGGAACATTGTTGAATCCGCAAGTGGGTTTGATGGATTCTTCTGCCCTTTGAATTCACCGCAATAATCTCCGGCATTGTTTGCTACAAATACTGAGCTTATCCACGCATCTGTCACATTCTCTGCATGTATTCCAGTTGAGGTGCATGCAATATTGCTTGAAAATATACCGTCGGCAAAGTTAAGGTACTCGCCAGAACTACTGAAACAGTTGGTGTTATTGAAGAATGCATTGCATGTTCCTATTGCTGAGGTATAGTTCTCAGAAGCAAGCGGCGGTATTACACGCGTATAGCTAGGAGGGGTGTAAACTGCCGCACCAGTACTTCCAAAGCTCTCTCCATAGAAACAGAAACTATCCAAGGCTGTAAGTGTAAACTGATTCTGAGAGGATGATGGATCATAACCAGGTGTAAACCCTGAGTTGTAAAGCTGATTCTTCTTTAGATAATTGGAAAGCCAAAGGCGCTGATAAGATATCCCATTTACGGTTGATTGATTCTCAAAGGTACATGAACTCAATGCATTATGAATTGAGGTATTCCATGCACATATTGGAAATATGCCGTCTGTGCTGAAAGTAAGATACATTCCATTGCCAAAATCAGGATAATAAGCGGCTTCTAGATCCGGATCAGTGAAGGTATCTGCACTCACTTTTTTAAAGTTTTCGGTTGTATAGCCTTCACATATCCCATGAGAGCCATAACGAGAACATACTTGCTTTGACTGGCTTGTACTTACTATCGATGAAATAGCAGTGTTAGAAACATATATTGATACTAAAGAATTATTACTAGATCCATAATAACTCATATTTAAAGGAGTTAAAAAAACGTTTGTTGTATTTATGTACTGCTCATCGCCTTTATTACCTTTCGGGAATTGTGCGTAATCCTCTGTAGGCATATTATAATTAAATGCCGGATCTATTGACTGAACCTGATATGCCAAAAGAGAATTAAATGAACCTGTCCATGGCAAACTTGAGCTAGATAAAATATTCCCAAGAGCGTAGTCTATCCCAAGGCCATTTTCATTATCCGCGGATGCAAGATAAACCGAGGGCACAAAACCGCTTAAAGTTGATATATCCTGCATGTTGCTCATAATCCCAGGATAAGTTATGTAGTTGTTTACAAAAGTAGACCCACATGATATGGCAGGGATTATCAGAGTGCTCTCTGGTATACCTAAATTTATTGTATGATAACCATCAAAGGACGTGTTTATGGCATAAAGTAGATAAGGGTCGCTAGGATATTCTTTTATAGTGCTACTGCTCCAGTTTATAAAATTTGAATATTTAAATTCAGATGAAGGTAACTGATATTCATTTTGGCTGCCATTGCTTATAGCAGAATAAAGATTTGAATAATTGATTGCACCATTATTGGGAAATTTAGTATCCGATAGCGGGAAACCAAGATACCCTACTAGATTACTGGAATTTCCATCAACTGGCCCTCCCCCGCATGAAAACAATGTGAACAAAGACCAACACATATGCGGAGCTTTTATCTCATTTATTACAGAACAGGATGTTCCACTAATATTACCGGGATAAAACTTCTCATTATAAACGAAATTACTGTTATAATCTGAAGCGATGGCACCAATAAAGTTATATTCGTTCTCAGCAACAAGGCCTTGGGAGATAGATTGCTCATAGGAAACAGGGTTTACTGAAGACGATATAAAAGGGATGATCGTGTTTGATGAAAAGCTGCTGTTTAAGCTACTATGCACAGAAAAATCAGAAGTATGGTAAATAGATATAATCTTACTAGATATAAGTGATATTAAAATAAAGATAAACACCAGTAAAACCAACTCCAAAACTTTTATTTGATTATTTTCCATATTATGGCCAGTTTGTATAAACCTTCTTACCGGTTATTACCAAATTAGGGTAAAGTGTACTAAAATCATTATATAACTCATTTATATTAAAGTTTGGAGGATAAACAGAGTAGGTTCCGTTTAGAAGTGTTATCTGCAGAGGATCTTTGTTTATACATGCGAACTGCTCAGAATATGTATTTAAAGTTGAATTATAGATATATGGTGGCACAGGCTCTTCATTTGTTATATTCAAACCATTATTCGAGTAGAATGCATCCATTTTATGCTGGTTATTGTTAGGATAAAGGAAATTAAATGAGTTTTGACTTTCATTTACTGAATAGAAGAATGGAAATACATTTGTCCCGTTATTATATACATTATTATTAGATGCTCCCTGACCATAGACTATATAAAGTTCACTTGGAGTTTCTTCTGTCATATTTATCCATATTACTCCTCCGTTTTTCAAGGCAGTCTGATTCCACCAGTACAGCTGTTCCACTTTATTATTCGGATAAACGCCAAATATCTTAATATAACCAGGTAGCATATATCCTAAATTCAAATTGCTGTTTAAATTTAGCTCCATCTGGTAGGCATTAGAAAAATTAGTGGAATTTATTATAAACTCGTTAAAGTAGGTGTTATTGTCGGTAGATAACCCAAAAGAAGAATTTAAAGAGGGGTTCAGCTGTGTAGCAGGAGCATATGTAAGTTCATTGATTATCGGTTTATAGAAGGGCTCAAAATTGCTCAGAAAAGCATATTTTATCAGATCAGAAGAAGGCTTAGAAGGAGTTGCAACACCAAGCACATTCAGCCTTGCTGTTACTTCCGTGGAATTACTGTAAAAG
>JBBIPE010000001.1:0-95734 GCA_037443005.1 archaeon | reverse complement strand
AAGATACAATTTCTCCAACCTCACCAAATTACCTATGCTTTCTGGTAGATTGGTAAGCTTATTGTTGTTAAGATCCAATTCCTTCAATTTGAATAGGTTACCTACGCTATCTGGTAGATTAGTAATCTTATTATTATTAAGATACAATTCCTTCAATTTGAATAGGTTACCTATGCTTTCTGGTAGATAAGTAAGATGATTATAGTAAAGATACAATTCCTTCAATTTGAATAGGTTACCTACGCTATCTGGTAGATTAGTAAGATGATTATAGTAAAGATACAATCCCTCCAAGCTAACCAGATTCCCTATACTATCTGGCAACTCACGTAGTTCTCTAGACTTTATCTCTAGTTTCTTAACGCTTCCTTCCTCAATAACTATATTATTAGCTTTGTATTCATCCTCGGGTGTACTGTAGTAGCTAGCCGTTATCTCCTCTAATGCCTTATATTCTCTTATGTCTATCTTAACGCCATCCAAAAGTTCGACAAGTTTTCTCTTCTCTTTCTCTGCAAACGGACCTGCATAGCCTTTACGAGCAGACGGTTGCGCGTCTACCATCTTAAGCAGTCTGGAGTTTATCTGGTTCATATTATCGTAAATGACGTTGACCTTGCTCTTGGTATTCTTCTTTCCCATAATACTCCTTTAAAGTAATAGGCTCATATAAAATATATATTTGTATATAAACTTTTTTCATGCCTTTGCATGCTTATAATGTATTACCATCCGATTATAGAGTGTCAATTTTATAAAAGTAAGCGAGAAAACCCCCATATTGTTAATATTAGAAATAAAGCATTACTTGGCCGGCTTTGTAATGCTGCTTATTACAAGTATTTCTATATCATTCCCTTCTCCGGCGTTATATCCGAAGTATATACTGTATAACCAAAGCAATAAGACAATTATCTTGCCGACAAGAATCACAAATACAAATATTGCTTCAACTACTTATAGAGCAGTTGCAGTGGCATTGAATCCAATTTTTTATCATTCTTAGGTATAAGAGGGTTATTATAGTAGTATAATTATATGTACAATCTAAACTTAATTTATGCTATAAAATGGAAATTGTAAACAAGGAAGCTAGCTGGGAAGTTATAGGCATCAGAATGTACAGCACAATAACTGCCCTTTCTGACAAGAAAAAGCATACTGTGATTGTTTTAGTTGCGGGCAGTAACCATACAGACATAGACTAGTGTTCTCCTGCACTTAAAAGGGATAACTGCAGTGGCAGACTAATTTCAGAATTTCTTGCAGCCAGAGGTTTCATAACACTATGGTATGACAAATTTGGATCCGAGCCGCATGTAAGAGATAACATACCAAAATTAGCATATGAGGTAAGCATGCAAACCATATAGAAGAACTTAGGGAAGTAAAGGACTTACTGCAGAGAAAAATGTAGATAGGAAAAACCTTTTCGTAATTGGAAACAGAGAATGAACTATACATGCAGTAAATTACCAATTACAGACCAAAACAAACTTGTTTAAAAGTATGATACTTACATGTGTTCTGGGAAGAGCTATAAAAGACGTCGCACATAACCAGATAACTAATCAGTTCGATATGATAGAAAAGGTGGAATATTTGTAAATTTCTTAACAAAAATTAGACTTATACTTTATTGAAACTTAAGATATCCACAAATGGACTAGCAAACGAGTTCGAGTGGGATAAGTTTCTTCCTACTTATCTGAAGGCATATGATGAAGCTTTAAAGAGGATTTAACAAGAGAATCAAGCTGTGATAATATATTCATATAGTTTATATAAGCTATATACGGTGATGAATATGCATTGAAATATTTGTGTATATCTCCATCGGCAAACCATTTTGTACTCATGTAATAGAAATTATCAGATGTCTGAAGAATCCTCCATCTCCTGATTAGATCCTTATTCTCTGATAACATAACTTCATCCTTCATCTTCTTTAGCTTATCAAAAGCAGCATCCTGCATCTGATTGCCAAGCCATGCCGAAAGATCTCTATCCATATCTGCCCAAGATAAGGAATATGGTACGTCTACAGCTCCGACAGACTTCGCTTTTATCGCCTCTGATACTTTATTGAAGCCAACGCCCTTTGATATTAGCTTTCCAGGCAGATCTCTCATAAAATCAAATATGCCAGTGTCCTTCCACTGATGCTCACCGAAAGTCTCATAATCCATAAATAAATTGACTGTGCTTCCCTCGTTATTTGCTATCCAATTGGAATACTTATCAGCGGTCAGAGGAAATTCACTCCATGTATGCGTTGAGAACCTGAAGGCTATATCATCACTTAATTTGTAGTTTCTCAGGAGAACCTTTATGCTATTTTCAGGGTTTGTGTAAACATAATTTGGAGAACGCCAGCCTAGCACTCTGTCCCACCCCTCCGCTATTATTCCGTTATATCCAAGCTTAGCCACTGCATCTGCTATGTCATTTGAATAGAGAGCCTCAGTATTCCTGAATATTTTCGGGTGAAACTTGAAGTAATGATACATCAACGTGCTGTGTTGTTTTACCTGCTCTATAAACTCATCTCTACCTACAAGATAGGCAAGAGAATGATAATATGTTTCATCAAGCAGCTCCATATTTCCAGTATCGAATAATTCCTGAAAAACGGATATGACATCTGGACGAAACATCTCGGCTTGCTCCATAAAAACGCCGGTTAAAGAGAAGTTTACCTTAAACTCAGGGTATTCTTTTATAAGGTTTATAAGAAGCTTTGTCATGGGTATATAACATTTGTCTGCAATTTTGTTGAAAATCTCCCTATTTCTATCATAGTCTATGAATTCCTTGTCCTCTACAAATGAATAGACTCTTTTAAGCCTGTATGGCTGGTGCACCTCAAAGTAAAATGTTACATCTGGCATATACATTTAAATGCGTTAATGTTTAAATGTTTGAATAGTCTTTGACTAAAATATGCCCCGATAGTCTAGAGGCCAAGGACATCGCCCTTTCGAGGCGGAAACCCGGGTTCAAATCCCGGTCGGGGCAAACTGAAATATTGAGTAACGTTGCATTAAAGAGGCTATATAGTTCTAAATTATTAGCTTCCAACAATATCCAGGAAAAATTTAAGTATATTTATTGCTGTGTTTGTGTCTCTATCCAAGTAATTCTATATGCTCCATTCTCTAGCTTACATAATTTTTATCCTTTATTGTTATATTCTTTTCTTGGGTTCGCTTTCATCCCACCTAAAGGATGTGGGATTTCCCGCTCACATTGTTAAACACAAACTTAACCTTCCCTACATTGTATAAGATTAAAAACAAATATTTGATAAGTAGTTTTTATAAAGTAAATAAAAAGCTATATAAGGGAGATTATTTAAACTAGCTTGTCTATTTATTCAAATGCATGAAAAGGATTTAGAAGGCATACTAAAAGACGAAAATAAACCAGAGAAAAACTCAAATCTGCTTCAAAAAATAAAAGATGAAAATAATCAGGGTGAAAAATTAGGCCTTCTACAAAGGATAAAACGATTATATCATGAAAAGATAGACTCAATGAGAAGCTATATTGTCGCTCTTTCCGCGTTTTCAATAGGAGTAGCAAACTGGAGCAAGGATTTTGCAGCAAATAAGATGGTTACTCTGCCGCTTGTCTTTACCAGTGCTTATATCCCTGGAAGTACATGGTACAACCTTGCCTTGACGCAGGAAGCCGTTACCATGGGTGCTTTAGTGATGACTGCAAAAGAAAGAGCTAAGATGCTCAAGTACGCTATAGCATATGAAGCTGGAAGCGCAATAAACGCATTCCTATATTACTCTACTTTTCAAGGAGCAAGCTCGCTTTACGGTATAGAATGGAATAATATTCTATTTTTCTTCCAGTTACCTGTTTTTATTCTGTCTATGAAGTATTATATGGGCAGAAAAAGCAAATATAAGGATGAAAAACCCTATTTATAAATCACATTAAAAAGCACTTTCCTAAGCTGCTGCATGTCATTTACCGTAAAATCCGGATCATATTTACTGTACTCCGTTGATTTTGAGTATCCTGTAAAAAGAACCGCTTCCATTCCAGCTTCCTTTGCATTCTGTATATCTAGATCAAGCCTGTCCCCTATGGCTATAATCTCAGCAGATTTTAAACCAAGCCTATCCGCAGTCTCCTCAAATACTATTTTACCATCGGATTTCCTGAAAGGCACCGTTTCTCCTGCTATAACTATTTGGTCAAAATAACCGACAAACGGCAGACGCATTACTCTCTCCATCTTCATGCCTTTAATAGAATCCTTGTCGCTAAGCAACGCTAATTTTATACCGTCCTGTTTTAGGTCCTTAAGTATGCTTTCTGTGTTCCTGGAAAAAATAGGATTATCTGTAAAGTATTTGTAAAACATCTGCTCGTACTTATCATTTTCCTTGCTTAAATTTAGGCCAGCCATTCTTGCTATATCACTTACCCATTTTCCATGATCATATGAGGCCTTGGATTTAGAGAGTTCTCTTTGTTTTTCCTTGAGGAATTTCTTGGAAATCAAATACAGCTCGTTTTTATCTATTGAAAAATCCCTGGAAATCTCAGAGAATATAATATCATAGGCTTTGTTTATAGCTGAGGCTGTGTCTACAAGAGTATTGTCAAAATCAAAAATGACTCCCTTTATTTCTGTTCTGCTGTTGTTAAGCATTAATGATTTATGATATATCAATCTATAAAAACTTTTTGCGTGACATCCTCCAACTGCTAAAGCGTGTGGGATTTCCCGCTCACATTGTTAAAATCAACAAAATATTATGGCTTTAAAACAGGGATTACTATAAGTATTATTTCAAGTACAAAGAGGATTATAACTATCCACTCTAGGAATGAACTTGTTTCCTCCGAAACATGCTCCTGTATGAAATTTCTTATGTTTACAAGCATATCAAATGTACTCTGAAGTCTTTTTTCAAGGTCATTCAATCTAAATGAATCGGATAAAATAGAGTATACCTTCGCAAGATACCACTCTCCAAAACTCATTATTATATTGTTTATGCTGTCAATAAGATCTTTGTAATCTGCATAGAAGTCGCTTATATCCTTACTGAGTTTCAAAAGGCTGCTTCTTGTGAATAATATACCAAGAGGGTTATCTCTAATGCCAACGAACCTCTTATTCACTAAATCTATCATCCTGTCGATCTCCTCCTGATAAACCCTGTATTCCAATAGCTGTATATTTGCAGCGTCTACAACGGTTACTTCATTCTCGTATTTATCGAAATTTGAAAGCATTAACATAGCATCCCAGTCAACCAACAGCAGATCTGAATTATAGTAGGAAATGCTCCTTTTTAGCGTAGAATTGACGTATTCATTCGATAAATCCTGATATTTCTGGTCATCTAAAAGTATCCCAGCGATCCATTTTCTGTTCTTTTCCGCAAAATCCTTTGAGGGTTTCTCGATGAAATACTGTCTGTACATCTCGAATATCTTCTTCTCCTTCACGTTTATGTGCTTTGAGAGGGATTTTTCCACCTTCAGCTTTGTCTCATCCGCTATTATCTTGAATTTGCCCTCGAATCTCTTATCAAAGGTAAGTCTTGAAATCAAATCTGTTGTTGCATCTTCTAAAGGCACTCTTACGCGTAGTGCCATTGCACCAACAGAGTAGATTACGCACTGAACAGATGGCTTGATTGATATGTCGTCGATTACTATATCCTTCTTTGGCGTGTTTACCACTATAGGCAGCTCAAATGGATTCAGACCCTCCGGAACGGACTTGCCATAGTCATAAAAAGTGAACTCCTCCGCTCCTCTAAGGTAATTTTTTATGTCTGCAAGATTTATTCTGTCCGCAAAATCATAAAAATAGCTGTAGATAATTTCACCTTTCATATGACACCCTGTATGAATTGATTCGCAGGCTTGCAGAGGTGATTTTATTGATTATAATGAAAGGCACATATATTTCATCATTCAATGCTTCCTTCATTACCATAGATCTTACATTGTCTTTATAGGATTTACTTCCAGAATGTCCTTCAATGGCCTTTTTTAGTATATTTATTACTTTGTTTGTATTCCCATGTTGTGGTATGCTGAAATTTTCACATTGAAACGGCCTTTCTAGCGGTGATACTTTTCGAATGTTCTCACATTTACTGAGGTATACCCTAAACTTATCTGATATTACTGCTTCCATATCTTTTGTATTTTCTTCTATGTTAATAATATGAAGTTCGCTTTCATCCTACGCTTTAAATCGTTGGTTTTTTCGCTCACTTTATTATAATATACATTATACTTTTGCAATCTATAAATAATATTATTCAGAGCTAGAATAATGTTTATATAATATTATATTTAGGTTTTTAGATGAAAAACAAGAATCTCAAAGAGATACTTAAAGAAAATAATAAACTTTCCGATTTCCTATCCA
The DNA here is from genome assembly GCA_037443005.1 of archaeon. Classification (GTDB taxonomy): domain Archaea; phylum Nanobdellota; class Nanobdellia; order Parvarchaeales; family Parvarchaeaceae; genus Parvarchaeum. The sequence continues at coordinate 89,316 of JBBIPE010000001.1, read as the reverse complement.
GTAGATTATATATTGATACTAAATTGAATATAATAGACAATGAACTGCTATATTCTACAATTAAAAGCACCATAGCTTACTCCAATAAAAAGGGCAACATATGGCTTGACAGGAACATAAAGAAGATAATGTATTTTGTATTAGAAGATTCCGAACTTTACGACCTAAAGGAAGGCTGCAGATTTATAATAAATCATGAAATCGGGCATTTTCATGATATGGAACATAAAAACCCAAATGTCGAAAAATACTTCAAAAAGCTCATGGAAATTGCGTGTGAGGATGACAGAGCTATAAATGCATTTAGTGAAGCGGAAGCTACAAGATATGCTCTCTCACTATCAGAGAACTGGGTAAAAGCACTTTCCGGCTTCTTTGCAATACACTCCTTTCTATACAAGGCAGATATATATGAAGCGATAAAAGACTTGGAGAGGTACTTTGATGATTCTAATACAGAAGTAAACAGAAAGATAACTCGGTTTAAGCTCAGCAGTGGAAATATAGAAAGAATACAGAAAACCTCGGAAAGCTATCTTGAAAAGCTGAAAAGCCGACTAAAATTGAGCCTCCTCTACGGAGTTAAAGAAAAAGAACTAAAATAACTATTTTTGATTTCACTGCAATACCAAGTCATAGCTGCTTTTTTATTGTTTTTTCGTTTATTCGCAATAGAAGCCAATTTCAATTATGACTTTGAATTATGTTATATATGTATTGATTTAGCACTTATCATTAAGAATTGCCAATAACTTAACTTTCCGTACCGGACAGAGTTCCCGAAGCATTGTATGTTATATTTCCAGCAGATGTAAAATCCTTGTATTCTAAGTAGCCGGAAAAAGCAAAAACACTGCCTTTTACCTTGCAGGTAAGCTTTGAAACATTTATTATCACAGGAGACCCCGGAAGAACTTTTAGATAAGGTAATGGATAAGACCCGGAGCTGACATTTGACCCTACTGCTGATTTTATATACAATTCTTCTAGATAAGCTACGCTACCCAGATCCGGAAATGCACTCGAATGAAAAGCAACAGTCAAACCTGTTGAATTACATATTGCAGCGTTTACAGCGAAAGGCCCGAAATCAGTTGAAGTTGCGGCCGATGCTCTTGGATTGAATATACCCATGGAATACAAAACAACAGCTACGACGACTATGATCAGTATAGCCCATCCATATGTCATCATATACTCTAAGGCAGACTGTGCTTTTGGCATTTAATTTATAGGAATTAAAGACTTAAAAAACCACCTATGTTTGTTAAAAATTTAAAAAAATAAAAAAATAAAATCATTTTCTAATTTAGCTGCCTGTTCCTGCTACTGTTCCTGTTGCGGTGTATGTTGCTGTGCCTGCTGCTGTGGTAATTTTGTAGTTTAGACTACCAGAAGCCGAGAAAGCCACTCCTGAAGTACAGGTAACACCATTAAAAGTCTCATTAAATGTGCTTCCAGATGTTACGGTTCCTGTAAATGACGTTGACGTTGGAGTTGGGATAGTCATCCCTGACGCAGAACTCAAAGTTAAATTTTGAACTGTCGCCGAAGTTGCTCCATTAGGTAAACCACCTACAGTGAAAGCCACTGTCAATCCGCTACTACATACTGCCGCACTTGCTGCAAACGGACTGAATCCGCTGCTAGCCGCAGTTATACTTGCTCTAGGGTTGAAAATACCCATAGAGTACAGGATTACAGCTACGATAACTATGATCAGTATTGCCCAACCATAAGTCATCATATATTCTAATGCTGACTGTCCTTTTGCCATGCTAATACTAAAAAATACATATATTTAAACTTTTTTTACTGAAAAAGCTAATAATCAGTTTTATTTATCCCAGATATTTATTTTAGGCAAAATCTAAAGTTTGAAACTAAGTGTATTAACAGCTAGCCTACTGAAAACGGCAAGTCAACGTATATTGAAGGATTTGATACGCTTGTGGCTACGTAGTTGTATGCTCCAGCCGGTAAAGGTGTAGATTCTGTATCTGCAAGGTATGTAAACGGAGAACTTTGTACTGTTAATGTTGAATATGTCCCGTTTGCATACTCCAATGAAAGGTTTACGTTTCCGGTAAACCCTCCGATATTTATGTAGTAAGGGAGATTATCCGTATAATTTGCATACTCATATGCCAATGCAATATATGATGAATTTGTATAAAGCGCAAGATTTGAAAGCTTGAAAGACTCGTTCTCAGTAAGCATGGTGTTTGCACCGCATGATGTTAAATCCTGGCCTGCAAGAAGCTTACCTCCATATAAAGAGCTCTCATAGATAATTATAATGCCGTTTGACATGTTTATAGTGTAATTCTGAAAGCTTGTATACGTCAGCAGCGGCAGGTATTCGATTGTATTAAATCCTGCCGATGATGAGATAGAATTTATAGCTGTCGACATCTCTTCGCATATGCTGTTCATCTTTGAAACAGTCGGACTGCCTGAGGATATATGCGCAAAGAAAACAGATATAAATGCTATAAGTATAAGGACAAATGCAACGTCTATGACAAATTCAAAGGAGAATTGACCTCTCATACTAATAAAAAAAGCAATTGATATTTATACTATTTATGTTCATAATAAAATGTGAAGGACAATAAACTTGATGAATTATTGATAGAAAACACCATAGACAATAATCCTTCTATACTGCATAAGCTGATGCAGATATCCACGTATTCCTATATAGAAAAGATAAAGGATATAGAATATGCAGACGGTGAATTTGCCCTAAATATCTACAGGAACAAGATAAACTATGGAATGAATGAAAATCAGAAGAAAATGCTCAAGACAGAAAAATGGAATGCAGACCTTATATTGATTTACAATGATAACGGCAAAAAGATATGCGAGATAGTGGAAATAGAGACAATAAAAGCGGATTGGCTGCTGAAACACAGAGAAAAGAACATAATAAAAAAGATAAGCATAGTTGAAAGAGCGTACAATGCAATGGAGATGAATGACATATTGAAAGGAGTTGACGAGATACGCTTTTCCCTTTCCCTTAATGCAGCGCATATGACAGATAAAGAGAGGTATAAAGTCTCTAGACATATAGGAAAGACGATAAGAAATGACAGAAATTCCAATTACAAAGAAGAGAAGCTTTCTCTTTACAATATATATTTACTAAGGGATAATATCTGGAACTACTGCCCAGAAAGCGAAGAAAAGGAATTTCTCATCGGATACAATGAGACTATGCATAAGGGAATATGGAAAAAACCGCTAAAAGAAGTCATGCATAAAATGTATGAAAACTTAAAGAATCCATATAAAGCAAAAAGTCTGTACGAAATACACCGGTTTAAATGAAATAAACCTTTAAAAGTATGGACACAATAAGAATTAATAAAAACGGACTTAGTGTTCTTTATGAGCGTAAGAAACAAAATAAGCAGAGAAATAGACAAAGTAGTTGATTATTACCTTAAAAACTACAGAAAAATGGTATTTATACCAATAATATTCGTGATATTCTTCGCATCATTCATGGGGTACTACTACCATATTCATGGCGAGCCTGTAAAAGAGGGTATATCGCTTGCAGGAGGAACAAATATAATTGTAAATACAAACCAGAGTGTATCAACTTCTTTGATAGCAAGTTCTCTTGGAACAGAACTTAAACAAGCGGTAACAGTAAGCGTTGTAAAAGCCCCGTTCAGTAATACCATAACCGGCTACTCTATAACAGTCGGAAAGGATGTGAATACGACTGTTTTAAAGCAGGATATTTCAAAAGTACTTAATGTACCTGTAAACAGCAAGGATTCAAGCATAGATTTCGTGAGCGCAACATTGGCGCAAAGCTCGCTTTACAGCTCATTGATATTATTAGGTATAGCTTTTATACTTGTTGCGTCCGTATCCTTATTCTACTTCCACAGCATGTGGCAGGCATTCTCAAATGTAATCAGCATAATCAGCGATATAATAAACATAGTAGGAGTGCTGGATTTGATAGGATTCTCCTTCTCTACTGCATCCATTGCAGGTATACTTATGATTATGGGCTACTCCGCAGACAGAAATATAATACTCGCAACGAACATACTTAAAAGAGAGGAAGCCAGCATGCGTTACCGCCTGATAAAGACGATAAAAACATCACTTACTATGGATGCTGCAGCATTGATGACTTTCATAATACTCTTTGTCGGAACGACAAATTCGACGCTGCATGAAATAGCTATAATACTTATAATAGGAGTTATATTTGATGACTTCACTGTATGGATATTAAACGGATCCACACAACTTTATGGACTTAAGTACAGAGAACCGGAAAAACAACCGGTGAAGGCTTGATATGGCAAAATCTATACTCTATGACTGGCGTATAATCTTGATGATTCTACTTGTAATAATCGCATTTCTAGCGATACAGCCGAATATAACGAATGTGAACGGTGCAGAGGTAATTTACATGCCTGCAAGCTCTTATATAGGGAACCTAAGCTCGAGAGGAGTAATAGGCCTTCAGACTGGATCAATAATAACTGCTGTCGATGGCGTGCCGGTGCACAATATACAACAATTCTATTCACAACTAAACAAAAGTGTGGTGGTAAATAGCTCACTGCATTTAACATATGAAAATGAGGTATTCCCTTATATCTACGAAAGTAATATAACGGATATATTCGTCGAGCCGAATGCCGTTTTCAATTCATCCACTATAGAAACGGAGAATGTACCATCAACGCATCTTAACTATGGTCTGGATATAATAGGCGGAACGCAGATAGAGATAGTGCCGAACGCCACAAATTATAATTCAACACTTGTAACTACGCTAGAAACCACTCTTTCAAAAAGACTTGATGTATATGGGATAAGCGGAACTACTGTAAGTACAGTGCAGGCTCTTTCCGGAAAATCATTTATAATGATAAGCATGCCGAATGTGGGTGAAAGCCAATCTCTTTCGCTTATACAGAACCAGGGTAAATTCTATGCGACTATAGGAAATGTTACTGTTTTGAACAGTAGCAACGCAAGCGAAAGCATAATAGATGTATGCCTTTCATCTGGCTGTCCATTTGGAGTTTACCAGACGCCTAGTGCTTCAAATGGATATTCATTCCAATTCGGTATACAGCTTGCAAGCGGGGCCTCAAAGAACTTCGAGAATGCTGTGAAAGGATTAGTCCCATCGACTACAAATCCTGGATATTTCAATAAGAGGATACATCTCTATTTAAATGGAGTGGAGCAGGGCCAGCCGCTTCTTATTTCAACTAATATCCTTACAAACTTCAACGGCGCTATAACAATTGAGGGTTCCGGCGCAGATCAACAGCAGGCAACGCTTGATATGAAAACTCTGCAGGCTATAATGCAATCAGGAAGCCTGCCTGTGCCTTTGAAGATTGTATCCATAAGCTCTATTTCGGCCACGGCCGGCAGCCAGTTTATAAGCCAGATTTATATCCTTCTGCTTATAGCATTTGTGCTGATAAGCATTGTTATATTCCTCAGATATAGAGATTACAAAATATCTACAATGATATTAATAACAAGTATAACGGAGATTTTTATAGTAATTGGAATAGCCGCGACTATACACTGGACTCTTGATATACCAAGTATGGCAGGTATAATAGCGAGTATAGGTATATCAGTTGACGACCAGATAATAATAACTGATGAGATGAGAAGAGGCTCAACGCAAGCGGAGTATGCTGTAACAAAGAAGAGGATAAACAGGGCATTCTTCATAATATTTGTTTCATTCTTCTCATTTGCAGCGATAATGTTCCCTCTTCTTTTTTCAACCGCCAGTCTTTTCGCAGGATTCGCTTTGACTACAATACTTGCATCAATAGTCGGCTTGCTGGTTACAAGGCCCGCATATGCAAGGATTATCTCAAAGCTAGAGGGATAGATGGAAGAGTACCGCTTTGATCCGATGGATCTAAGTTTCGCCTTAGTTAGCGATGAGAAAAGCGAATGCAAGGAATGCATATACAATAAGAATGAGATAAAATCAATAGAATTCAAAAACGGATACATAAAGATCTATGAAATAAAAGATAGAGTACAGCCATCCAAATATGAACTTTCGGGGCAGTTCCTTAAGAAATCAAATGCCCATGGATATGAGGAAATACTTGTAGAAAATAACAAGCATTCTTCAAGTATTAGAAATTATGGCGCAGATGATATTGAAAAAATTCTGCTTATACTAAGTGAAAGAGTTGCGGAGATAAAGAAATATGATATAGGGGAAAACATATCTATAAGCAGACATGTAAACGGGCATGATTACTGGGATGCTGTCTCATTGCCAATACCAAGGCACACTTCGGAAAAATGCTTTGTATGCGAGTCAGTGAAAAACGTAGGAAACAGGGAAGCATTCAGAACCAGTAGCATAGTTTCCTATATACCTTTCTCTCCGAATAAAAACGAGATCATGAGGATAACGACTGTTAAGCATACTAGATTTGAGGATCTTGACAGCGTTGTCGCATTTGATATTGCAAATCTGCTTGTAAAAATTATAAAAAACATTAAAAAGGACATAACAATAAATATAATGCAGTCCGGTGCGGAACATTTTGAGATATTGATATTTGCAGGAGACGTTGATCCGGTTGAAGCACTTGGTATAAAGAGGATAAACTATTCTCCGGAAGAAACTGCAAAGGCATTAAGAGAAGAATTAAATGATGGAAAGTAATCAGAAAACATTAAGCATACTGGTAGTAGCAGTGATTTTCCTTGCAGCATTCACGGCGATACTTTATGTTTACCCTTATAAACCAGTGAACTTTACCGCACATGCAAACGTTACAAATAATACAAACAGCATAAAGCTAGCTGATTTTTTATCGGATTACAGTATAAACCTGACAAAACTTTCAGATAAGGATCTTTATTATTTCTATGGTGGCCTGAATAACAATTCTATAGTATTCGGATGCAATTATGAGTTCTCCCCATCCTTTCTAAGCTCACCTTTGCTTTCGGGTCAATCACTTATTGAGTATGAAGGTATCTTAAGGGATGCAGCGCTTGATTCCATATGCGGCGTTGAGAACCAAACAAACTGCACTGCAGTATACAAAAATCTCACTTCATTTATACAGAACAACTTAAATTCCACGCAGATAGAAGAGCTTTTCAATGCCACCTACGCAGGTATGAAAAGCTACTATGATGAATTGAATGCATCTGGATATGCAAACCTTTCAATTGTAAATCCATTAAAGTATGATTTAAAACTTTTCAACTCTAGCAGGAATAAAACCGCCATAATCAGTGCTATAGTAAAAATGAAGGAAATGCCCGTGAATATAGTGTTCGAACCGGATGGAAAGCTATTTGGTTATGGAAACGAAACAGGTATATACGGCCCATTCCAGTTTCAGGTATACAAGCTTTTAAATGCGACGGCATGCAGTGAAACAACGATATTTAATTTAGTCACGGATCCATCGTTTTTCTCTTCCCAGTACTATAAAAGCATTTACAGCAGCCTTGGAAATTATACAAACATATGCATATACACTGATTCAAACCAGTGTAATTCAACGGAGATGAAGGCACTTAACCTGTCTTTCTATGCTAACTAGAAAAGTATATTATATCTACCTCGCATTTGCAGTGGCAGTAATACTTGTAAGCGTGTTTCTATACTACCAAAATTACACATTGCAGCAGCTTTACGCATTTCACAGCACGGATATCAATATGTCAGGCTTATGCTCTCCCGGAAAACCATCACTAGTATTGTATTATGCAGACAGCTGCAAGACATGCACTTCTACGCTAGATTCATTTGAAAATGCTACTTCCCTTTTTGGTATTTGGGGAAACAATACTTTCTATAGCGGGTATTTCTGTGCGTGGGTATTCAATATATCAACTTATAATCAGAACATTTCGGATAATATTCCGGATTCCGCAGTAGAAATATATAATTCATTGGGAAAAAATTTAGTGCCTATGATAGTTTTCAATGGAAAATACTACAAGATAGGGGGATTTAAAAATAACCAAACTGCTTATAATGACATAATAAAATATATATGCCTTTCTACAAATGAATCAGAACCGGAATGCTCCTGATATGGTAAGAAAGATAGATACAGAGCTGATGGATGATATAATGAAAACGCTTTCAGACGGCGGAGAAAAAACCGGATATGAAGTATATAAATCACTAAAAAAAAGCGGAAGAAGAGTTTCCAGCAGATTGGTATACCATTATCTGCACCTTGCATTGAAAGACAACAAATTAGATATGGAAAGCAAGAATGAAACAGGAAAATTCAGCTGGGGAACGACTGCAAGAAAAAACTATTATCGAATCAAATAATACCCAATTCCAGACCTATTTTTACGATTGATATCATACCGCCAGGCCTTCTCTCCTCTATGCTATAAATGAAATTAAGGACCTTTGAATCTCTTTCGTCTCTATTTTTTGCGCTGACTTTCTTTTTCTTCAGATCAAAGAATGCTTCTATCTCCTTTTCAGAAACATTGAAAAGAGGACTAAATCTTCCACTTTCGGATATTTTTGATTTTGGATTCTCATGAAAAAGGAAGAATTTCATGACAGATATGGAGAAATCCTCAAGAGTATCTGATTTAAGAATCATTGTTTTCCCAGTATCCTCCTCCTTAAACAGAAACCTGAGAAATATCAAGCCGGATGGATTTTCATTGCCAAGTCTAAGGGAATAACCTCTTATGCCGTTAGAAAGCATATTGCTTCTTACCCTCCTTATTAGCATTCGCTCAAAATGTTTTTTACATAAATCCTGCTTAAGGTAAGTTGAATAGAAAACCGCATTCTTACCACATACTAAGCATTTCTTTGTGTTATCCATAAATATTAATTAAACCATCATTTAGTATATAATATGCAAGCAAAGATAATTGTTGTGATGAGCCCAAAGGGTGGTGTTGGAAAGACCACTACTGCTGTCAATCTTGCATCTTCAATATCATCAATGAACAAAAAAACACTGCTTATAGATGGAAATCTGGAAACGCCACATGTTGCAGTATACTACGGTTTTGTAGGATTTAAGTACTCACTGGAAGATCTGCTGAACGGAAAGGCTAAGATAGAGGATGTTATATACACAGGAGACAACCAAAACTTCCATCTTCTGCCATCTCGTGTTATGAAAAAGGCAGAGGATAAGACAGTAAGCAAGCTGATACATCTTAGCAGATACATTGAGGAATTAAGAGATAAGTACGATTTCATAATAATAGACTCAAAACCGTCTTATAACATAGATTTTATAAAACTGATTAAAAACGCAAAGAGCCTTATAGTCTGCAATCCGGATATAACTTCTATAATAGAGGCAAAGAAAATAAAGGAAAGTCTTGATGAATACAGAATAGAGATATTAGGATTAGTGTTAAACAAATTAAACAGCAGGATAAAGGAGCAGATAACCAAGAAAGAAGCAGAGGAGATAACAGATATAGGGAATGTATGGAAGATAAGAGAGGATAACAATGTTTACAATGCCCTGAAGCAGGGAATACCCGTCGTCATGTCCTCTCCTAAGAGCGGTATATCGATTGATATTGCAAACATAGCAAAGAATATTATAAAATTATAGGATATGAGAATATACCGTACAGTAAGATGCCCGAAGTGCGGGAAATACCGCAAGACCTCCTCCCTAAAGGTGGTAAAATGCTTTTTCTGCGGCAGCTCATTCGATGTTGTGAGCCATACCGTCAGCGAAGAAAAGTATAAAAAAGAAATGGATAGAGACGTGAATTTTAAATGATGCCTTGGTAGCTCAACGGCGGAGCATCTGCTTCGTAAGCAGGAGGTTGTGGGTTCGAAACCCACCCAAGGCTTTTTATAAACGATGCAGAATGGTCAAGTTTTATATAATCGATGTATTATTATAGTTTATGAATAAAAAAGGACAGGAAGCCACTGAACTGCTGCTGATTTATGCACTTGCGATAGTTGTCATCGGGTCTGTTTTTTATGTTATATTCACTCTTTTTCCTGGGATAACCAGTGTAACAACCATTCCAAGCTACTCAGGATTTTCGGGCTTCATTGTCAATCAAGGATATATCCCTTCAAAGTCCATTTTTTATATCGACATGCAAAATACCTTAAATGAAAACGTGAAGATAGACGCAATTTCCATGCTGATAAACGGTGTAAATTATACGGATTTTGTGTGCTCAAGGATTTATATGCCTGCATTGAGCACTATAGAATGCAACCTTTCCAATGTTAAGCTTGGGGCATCATTCACAGGAAACGGATATATATATTATACTCCGACTAATATCTCCTATTCTCCGGTTATCGCATCCGCAGGAAATGTAATAAATTGAATGGAGTTAGATATTTATACTTATAAATTTTAGAATATCTCTTATGGGATCATTCAAGTATATACACGCAAATGAAATTGCAATATATAAAAAAGATAAAAGGAAAAAAGAGATACTCCAAGAAGTGAGAAAACAGCCGATACTTACAAGAGTAGACAGGCCTACCAAAATAACACGCGCAAAATCAGTAGGATACCACGCAAAACAGGGCTACATAGTCGTAAGGGTAAGAGTGAGCAAAGGAGACTTCAGAAGACCAAGACAGAATCACGCCAGAAGACCTAGTAAAAGCGGGATATACTACAAACTTTCAGTCAGTAAAGAAGGCATAGCAAGAAACAGAGCATTAAAGGTATTCAAGAATATGGAAGTTGTCGGGTCTTACTTTTTGATAGAGGATGGAGAGAATAAATGGTTTGAGGTAATACTTGTAGATAAAACATTGGTATAACACAAAAAAAACAATTTAAACAAGAGTAAACTAAGAATTAAATGGATGTAGAACAGTTTTTATTCTTTGAGGTACTTCTAGGGATAGTGATTGCATTGACGATGTTCTTCCTTTTCTACGGAAACTACTCCTCAATATTTCCCATAGGGTGCGATTCCTCCACGAATATACTCCAAAATCAGTTTACAAGCGCAGAATACGGCTACGCAAACAGGATGGAGGGTACGTCATTATTCAGGTGCTATGATATAAATGCATGCTATAACGCAGCAACCGCACAGCAGACATGCGTAAGGCACTGGTGTTACTATTATAATTTTGTAAATGGAGTGGGAAACGAAGCAAATGTACAGCAGTGCATAGGTGATCCAAATTCAACTATAATAAGTGCATGCAGTATAGTTTCACCGACGAATACTGCAGATCTGGAAAGCTGCGCAGACAGCACAATAGTCGCAAATAATGCCACAGAGATACAGAACTGCGACTTGAGTGTACCATCATGTATATCAGGGGACGGGCCATTCTGCCCGGCATGTGCAAGTTGATTTTATGAACAAAAAGGGAAGCGTTGAGTGGCGGTTAATATGGATAATACTTGTCATAATAACAGCCCTAGCGGCGATTGTTTTAGTCATTTTCCTGTTTTATGCAAGCTCGCACAGTGCATCGCCATTTTCATATTTTGGTAACATTTTAGGAGGGACATAATGGAGGAGGGCATACTTTTAACCATAGTATTTGTGATATTTGTTATAATAGCAGGTATAGTGCTTTCCGTTGTCTCATTTTCAGTAATAACATCATTTGGGACGTTAAACTTTGGTATAAGCTGTTTTACCTCGTTCACTCAGTATAAGATAGTGAATACATTTCTTGCACCATTAACAGGAGTGGCCTCATTTTTCGGTGCTTCAAATATAGTAGTAAACTCTGTCCAGTCGGCGCAGGTGCAAAAGAACTGTTTACAGAGTTCAAATATAGACCAAAATTCTTACTCGGGCTTCGCAACACAGTTTTACACGGAAGCATCATCATGTTTCAGTCTTTTTGCAGGAGGTAACGCTGCAGTAGGTTTGGATATAATCTCTGCAAAAAATATGAATCGGATGTTTAACTGTTATGATGGCTTAATAATAAACAATAATAAAAACATCGATTACTATTCAATAATAAAATACATTGACAGTAATTACAATGGAAGTTATCCACTCCAGATTGTTTTTATAACAAATGGGAGCAATGGAAACGCACAGTATGTTTCCCCAAATGATAAACTTCTTAATGGAACATATATAATAAGTTATCTTGGATACCCTAGCAATTCGGTAAATGGATGCTACGTAAGTTTTAGAGATCAATGCGATTATACTTCAGGATATGATCAGCCTATAATAAGTAATCCTGCTGTGTGTGATTATTCAAACGAAACTACAAACCAGACTTTTGAAACTGTTAGTTCGCTTAGCAACGGAAATCCTGCGCAATCTCCATTTGGTAGCTGTGATTATTATGTGCCTATATGCGGAAAATTAAGCAACTATATGGTTTACGGTCAAAATAGGGTGTTTATATGCATACAGAATGGAAATTAATGATATATTATTATTTATTTTATAGGATAGCTAATTAAGTATGGCAGAAACACCTGGAGAGAGTTTTTTATTCATAGTTTTAGCAGTTATATTCATAGTAGTCATAGTTTCTGTGGCAGGCTACCTTCTTTTAGTAGGCGTCAGCTTATCAAACAGCGGAATATGCTATGTCAGCTCGGAATTCACTAATTTCTATTATAACGGACTGTGTGTATCAAACTTTTTCTGCTTAAGCAGCACCTTAAAATCATTGGGTATAGCGCCACCTCTTTTTGGGTGCACCACATCAACCAGTGCATATGGTCCTGGTTCATCTGCATCTCAAGTGTTTTCAAGCACTGCAACAAAGCTAAGCTCATGCTGGAATGAATATGGCGCAAATCAAGGATTTACTGTTTTGCCAAACGGACCGGCAACATGCGGTGTAGTTGATATAGACTCAAATCAGAACCTTACTATAAATAACCTAACGCAGTATCTGGAATCAAATGCATACACTACGGAAGTAAGCTGCATTAACCATACCGCAGTGCAGTCATGCTCCAATCCGATTTCAAGCAGTAATCCAAGCGGATTTACATGTGATTTTAATGATCCAAGCGTATGCATATCATCTTCATCAGACTACTTTAAATGCAGTGGAACTTCAGGCTATTCATTTACAAAAAGTTATATAAATCTTAGCGGCACAACATACCCTAACGCAGCAGATAATATGACAAGCTACCTTTGTGAAGCATCGCAGGGCTGCTCGTTCAATAAAACACTTGGTACGTGCTCAACTATTTCTGGAAGCACTGCATCGTGCACTGATCTGTACACTGATTTCTGCAGCGGAAACAACTGTACTGTTCAGTACAACGGTATAACCGCATCTTACTCTCCGCCACCATCATGCACTTTGACGGAACCTGTAAAAAGTACTTCAATAATAAACCAGTCCTACGCAGATTTTCTAAAACCAGGAGATAATCTGCTGTTCAGCTTTAGAAATATAAGCAACCCTAGTCAAGATGGATTTGTTTTGCCAAATAGCAGTAAATCAATCAATAAGGCCCAATTATATATAGTGTACCTAAACTCGCTGGTAGGTACAAGATTCCCACCGAGCAGCATAAGCCTTCCAAGTGAATGCGAGCCTGCGACTTTTCTTAACAACTACCCGACGTCAGGCATAGAATATGAATGTTCAAGGGCCGTTGCTTCCGGAGTTGCAGCATATTCTCTTGCACCTACAGATCCAGGAATAATTGTTGGAACTTCACTTGTCGGATTTACTGGCGCGGAATGCCTCAACCACAGCATATGCAAAAATGATATAGCTCCAAACATTCCTGATTACGTTGGAAAATTGGCCTACTCCTCAGTGTATGCTACCGGACTGGAGCAATGTGCACAGTCTATTTTCTATTTCTTTGATTCACTACCACAGTATCTTCATGTAGCAAAACCTGACTTTCTCGGCAGGAATTTGGTGTATATATGCGCAGTAACAAAATAAAGGGTACGAGTGGGATAGAATATTTTATAGTTATAGTACTGCTTATATCGTTTCTTATAATAGGCGTTGTAATGGCAAGCTCTGTATTCCATTTTGCTATACTGCCTGCAGGAATAATTTCAACAGGAAGCGGAAGCCCTGTTCCGTGCAATGCCTCTATTGCAAGCATCAACGGAAAACCGAATGAATTTAATGTATCAGTATCTGATGGATCTCTTGGATTAATATATAAAGTTTACATGAATAATGTGGATTCTTCACATCCAAATGCATTAGAATTAGTCGGAAACTATTCCGTTGGAACAAGCGATTTTTTCAGGCAAGTAACTATCTCCGATAGAAGCATAAATACAGTGGTGATAGCGAATACGACTGGCAGTAATGTCTCAATAGATGGAGTAAAGTATACTGCAGGAGGGCAATGTGAAGCTGAGATATTTGCGACCTAGACAAATGGATTTAGAGTTCCATCTTGTTTTATAGTCTCAGGATTATCCTTTATATTTTTTATTATTCTCTTCATACTTCTCTCCCTTCTTTTGGATATCCAGTAATAACCCTCGTCATTCGTGCCCCTGGTTATAAGTATGAAAACATGACCGGCGGAAAACCTGCCGACTCTTCCTCTGCGTTGTATGTTCCTTATGGCACTGGGTATTGACTCGTAAAATACTGCTATATCAACACCACGGATAGACATCCCCTCCTCGCTTACACTTGTAGAGACTAGAACATTGTAAACACCTTCCTCAAACTGCTTTATTATGTTTATCTGCTCTTTCTGTGACAAGCCGCCCTTTCCCTGCCCTATGAACTTTACCGGCCTTATCCCGTTTAGATTGGATATTTTAAGGTATATTGCATCTACAGTGTCCCGATACTGCGCGAATATTATCGCTTTTTTATCCTCTGAAAAATAATTCTGAAGGAGATAAACCAACCTGTCCATCTTAGGATGCTCTACACCATTTGAAATGAGAATATCCGTTTTTTCCTTTAAATCAATGAATTTTGGATCCAAGGATAATTCCTTATCTGTCTTAGCCTTTCCAGTTTTTATTTTCTCAAGGAAATTTGAAAATGCGAAGACACTCTGCGTGCTTATAAGATTGTATGCATGGTATAATTTCAATAGCTTAGATGTGATTATTATGCCCCTTATCAGATAAAAAGAGCGCTTCCCACTGAACATCTGCCTCTGAAGGCTTTTTTGCAGCATAAGTATTGTGACCCTATTTATCCTACTCTGCTGGACATTCTTGAGCAAGCCGGTGCCCTGGAGCTCAAGTATGCTGTCTCTTATCATTAACTTCACTGAATCAGACAATACCAAAAGCTCTTTAGGCAGATCCAAGGTTATAGCTTCTATCTCTTTTTTCTGTATATATTGAATGACATCAGGATCATCCTCTGATCTTATTTCAACGTTTGTTATCCCAAGATTATTGCAGATTATTTTTATCTTTTCACGCTCCGATGCGGGGGAGGCAGTCAACCCAAGTATCAGCGGGTAAATACTTTTTCCCCCATACTCCTTTGCTATAAAAACATAGGAATAATTCCCAACGGTATGATGCGCTTCATCTACGACTAGTAAGCTGAAATTAGAAAAGTCTAACCTGCCTTTTTTTATGTCGTTTTCAATTGTCTGCGGCGTGGCAAACAGCAGCTGGTTTTCGCCGTATATTTTCTCCCTCTCTTTTCCAGAGACAGATCCGCTTGCGACACCTATTTTTACATCAATTAAATCCGAAAAAGTTTTCATATGCTGATTTATCAGCGGTTTTGTAGGCGCAAGGAAAAGAACCTTTGAATTAGGATGTTTTTGCAGCCTGTAATCAACAAGCATTGCACTTATTATAGTCTTCCCCAAGCCGGTGGGCAGAACGACAAGCGTATTTCCGGATTTGCAGGTCTCAAATATTTTTTTTTGGTATTCTCTTTCCTCTATTTTTTCCTTGAAGAATGTCATTTATATTCTCTCAGCCTTACCGCTTTTTATAAGTATATCCGCCACATCTTTGTCTATTTCTATTACATTTGGAAATGTAAACGGCCCGTAAGACTTGCCGTTTCTCCATACAAATTTTGGTATATCTGAAATTATCTTTAAGATAACCTTCTCTCCATCGCTCCCTTCTGCTTCCACTTTCTGCAGTTTTTTCGGTTCTATATTCTTTAATTCATTTATTATACTCGATTTATGCTCCTTTGAAATCTTAAGCATGCTATCGAAGAAGATTATCTCCCTTGAAAGCATATCCATCTTGGCTTGTTCGCTGTCTACATTTAAAATCGCCAGAGAAGCAATCTTAAGCATTCTTAGGTTTATAATCTGATCCAATGTGGAGATTGCATTTTTTATCTGTGTGGATATCTCGTCCGCCCTTCTCTCGTCGTTTAGTTTCCTGGCTTCCTCGAGAGAGTTCTTGTTTATTCCTATATACTCTTTCATCTCCTCTAAGGTATCATCAGTGAATTTAGTAAGAGTTCTGCTATCATCCTGCTCCTGTCTTCTTATCCTGAGAAATTCACTGTAAGTTATCATAATTCCTTTATATACTGAAAGTATTAAAATCTTAATAAGCGTTTTTAAAACCAGCTGTTATTGACGAGCCTATCCCTGCAAAAAAGCCAGTGATATCCTTTGAAAGCACTGATGGGCCTAAAAAAAGCAGATAAACGATTACAAGAGTTATCCCCAACACAATGGCTATAACATAAAACCATATCGCTTCCATGCTATATAGACGGGACTACAGGTATTAATTTATGCAAAGTGGCAGGAGAGAAAATAAAGAGGTAGAATATTACTATCACTATAAGCACTATCAGTGTTATTATCACCAAAAGTATATAGCTCTCAACTCCTTTTTTATTCATATTAATCGTAATTAGTGGTATTCAACTTAATAGATTTGGATATAAATGCACTGAAAAGAGACGTAAATTTGTATGGAGTGAAAATCTCGAGAAATATTATAACCAGGATTATCCCCACTATTATCAGGATTATATAAAGAAAAACGCCGCTTACAACCGCATTGTTCTTCATATCCCCTTTCCATATAGCCAGCTGAATGAAAAAACGCTGATTATATCCTTTCCTATTGTTGATGCTCCTCCGGAGAATATCATAGCAATTACCATACCCGCAAAAAGTACGATTATACCCAATATTATAGCTATTATCTCGGTTATTGGCATCTGGCCTTTCTTATCCATATCAGTTAATTACAAAAGGCGGTCTCCAGTTGAGGAGGCCTACTCTCTTTTTTGACTCATCATATATGTGTTCAGTATCATTATTCGCTATAAATAAACCTGTTTCCAAGGCCGTTTTAATTGAAGACTTGGGAAAAAGCTTTGCATTTAAGATCATTTCATACTTTTCTGTATCATCGGCGTTGAAAACATGTTTACGCTTTATATCACTGTTTGAAAAGCCGGAAAATGACTTAGATATACCAAAGATATCATCCTTGAATGACCTGTAAATATCAAGTATGGCGTATTCTTTCTGGGCTTTTTTAGGTTTCTTTTTCTCTTCTTCCTCCTTTTCTGCCTCCTTTACATATTTGTCAAGATCCTCCTTTATAATACTAAGCGATCCAAACACAGACTGGTCCACTGCCGTAAAAACTGTTTTCTGGATTTTTGCAAGACTTGCAGTCCTGTATAAATAAAATTCATCAGGTGTAAAAACATATGGGTATATATTAAAATACAAAGTTCCCTCATAAGGGGGCTGTATTGCCTCCTTACTGGGCTTCTCCTTAAAGTCCATAATAACCTTTATAAAAGAGTAAGTCATCGGGCCGTATTTTTTCAGCCTCTCATAAATAAAAGATCTCTTCTGCTCTTTATACCCTCTGGTAAGAAGCGAGGTCTCCAGACTTTTTGGTGTCACCTTTATGGGTATTTCCGGGCCTTTGCTCTTGAAAAGCTTAGCGTATTCCACATCATATTCTCTAGAATATATTGGCTTGTATCCGGCTGCAGAGACAGAAAACACCTCACTTTCGAATATATCCGGCTTTGAAGATCCTCTTATGTAATCATTTGCATTCATGGCTGTTTTAAGCCCCATCTTTGAGAGCATGGAAAGATAAGTTGAACACCAGTCAACATACATATTAAATGAGCTCATCTGACTTTTAAGATACTGAAGAAGCAGACTTTTCCTGGTTCTTAAATCCTTTCCATTTATTTCCTTCCATTTCTCATATTCTATGTACCGATTCTTTAGTATATTCTTGTACTGCTCGTTCCTTTCAAGCTGTACTACATCTTTAAGACTTTTAACCTGATAGAAAACGGACATTACATCTATAAAACCCGGGCCCCCTTGCCCCTGTGTTGGAGAACGTGAAAGGGCTGACAGACTTGCACCGCCCTTTCTTGCATCTACATTGTCGAGGAATATCCTTTTTAGGGCAAGTTCCGCGGCTTCAGACTTGTCCTTATCGCTGCCCTTTATTTCATCGTAAAAGTATATATTCCTATCAAGCTCTCTCAATTCAGTAATAATAGCGATTATTGATTTTAAAACGGCGTTTATATTACCTAGGAGCTGCATTACTCTGTCCTCCAGGTTTTTCCTTTTTTCTATAACCATATTCATAAGACTTGATAGAGATGATGGATCAACTGATTCCGCAAGCCTCAGTGCCTTATATCCCATAGCAGCAAACATTTGAGTTACAGAAAAGTATTCCGGCTGAAAATGATATCTTTTTATTATATCCTTGGTAAAATGATAGCCAGATGGACTACCTACAAACCCAGGATCTGGTAATTCCTCCGAGTTTTTGTATCTTAAGTCTATTTCCCCGCTATAATGCGTCTCTGCGCTTGAGCCTATTGCTTCAAGCTCTGCAATATAGCTATTTACCTCGCTTAGACTGGTGCTAGGTGAATTAAGACGCCCCGCCAGCTCCTTTACCTGGGTTATATTCATAAGTGTTATTAGATTGTACTGATATAATATCCCTCAAACTGCTTAAGCGTGTGGGATTCCCCTGCTATTGTAGGATATTTTCCCAGTTCTTCGATTCCTGACCCAATCTTAAGTCCTGTTGAATCTCCCTGAGCGTTGCTTCTACTTTCTCTAGTAGTGGCTCTTTTGAGTATATTTATTGCTGCGTTTGTGTCTTCATACAACTGCAATCTGTATCCGCTGCATTCTCTAGCTTCCATAATTTTGTTTTATCATTTCATTGTTATATACTTTTTCTTAGGTTCACTTTTACCCATCTTATAAATAAGAGAATTTCTCGCTCACTTTTGTTAGATATTTTTATAATTAAGTAAAAAATAGGAAGAAATAAAATATGCTTAGCTGCAAAGGCTTATAAAGAATAATGTTCATAAAATGAACATATGGAGGTATTATGCATCAAACTGAGAATATAAATCCAATAGAAGCTACGTTGAATAAGCTTTTTTCAACAATAGATGCTCTGTCTGCGAAGATTGACGAGCTAAATGAGAGAGTTGATTATATGGGCTCTTTTATAGGTTTAGAGATTGGGGAAGGGGAAAATGCAGAGTCAGTTGAACCTCCAGGACAGCTTGCAGGCCTTTCATTCGATATATTAAACAAAGTGCTGCCTTCAAAGGACGCAAATTCTATAAGGGCCTACTTCTTAAGAGTACTTAGCCTTTTCAGGAGATATATAAAATCAATAGTCATATTTGGAAGCTCCAAGACAAAAACAGGAATGACAAGCACATCTGATATAGATATTGCATTTATAGTAGATGATACTGATATACAAAAATTCACGCTTGAACAGCTGCGTGAAAGGCTTTTTGCAAAGATGGCAGAGATAGCAAGGGATTTTTCAGATAAAATACATGCACAGACGTATCCTCTTTCCGAATTTTGGGGATCAATAATAAAACCGAATCCGGTGATACTTACATTATTAAGAGACGGCGTGGCTGTATATGATACAGGATTCTTTGTTCCAATACAGATGCTTTATAAAACAGGGAACATAATACCAACAGTAGAATCCATAAACAACAATATAGAAAACGCAGAGGGGCTTTTGATGCTTGCGGAAAACGTATTAAGCACGAAACTAAGCCTTGACGTGTACAATTCCATTGTTGCGGCCGGACAGGCCCTTCTTATGGAATATGGCTATCTTCCACCCGTTCCAAAACAAGTTGCGAAGGAGCTTGAGGATATTGCTGTACAAAAGGAAAAAGTGCTTAGCCATGAAGATGTGGAAAAAGTTGATGAGATAGTCAAATGGTTCAAAAGAATAGATCACGGAGAAGTAAAGGAAATAACAGGAGCGGAATTTGACAAAAAGCTTAAGGATGCAAAGGAACTAATAGAAAAGATAACTGGAGTAATAGATAAGCTCAGAGAGAAAAAGGGGGAAGCAAAACCTATTATAGATAAAGATTTATTAAAACAAACCGATAAGGAAGTAAATAACAAATATATTCAGAAGGGGGTGGAGTGATATGACAAAAATAATATCATACAGGAGAGGAAGAAAAACGCAGAAAGCTAATCAGGCAATTGCCTCAATAGAGAATGTAAAAGACAGAGAAAGCGCAGGTAAATATATCGGCAAAAAAGTTGAAGTTATTTTTTCAAAATCATCGATAAAGGGAGTAATAGTGAAACCGCATGGAAACAATGGAAAAGTAGTTATAAGATTCCGCAGAGGACTGCCTGGACAGGCAATGAACAAGGAAGTCAAGCTTGCCTGAACGGATATTAATACGCAAGTGTTTTAAATGGCGCGTCTGTTCTGAATCCCTTTGTAGATAACACAGTCCTATATTTGTAGTCTGTTATTTTCTTTTCCGGTTTTTTGAAGTATGAAGCCAGCTGGCTGGTAGTATAATAAGTCACTGTATCCTTTTCATCGAACGCAAGCGACTTTAAATATGATTGAATGGAATCAGAAAGAGAAAGAACGTCATCTGAATGGGTTTTGTATCCATAGATAGGAGCCAAACTATTGCCTTTGGCAGAGTTATCGCTAAACCGCAATTTACTCTCTTTTTCATAATTAAATGATAAAAGCGCAGTTTTATAGACTTTTTTCACAAAATTCCTATCAAATATCTCACCAAGCCACATCTGACCTGCAGACAACATCTTCCCTCCGCAATATTCACATGCCGATTCTTTTTTTAAGGTCCTATTCGGACATTTGCTGCATTGATACACAAAACCATTTTTGTTTTCGGCCTCTTTGTTTGAAAGAGAAAAGTATAGCCTTATAAAATTTCCCTCAAAATTGAAGATTAAAGGTTTCGGATAAAGATTGAAACAAGCAGCAGATTCATACACCTTTTTTATAAGGATTCTTATTGCTATTTCATTGCTGTATGCAGTTTTCAGGGATTTCGAATTGTACTTTCTCATGCAGGCCTTCTGAGCGCTTCCTGACAATGCAGCGGTGTCTGTTGCGCTTACCGCAAGTATCCCGTTCTTCTTTATCAGATTGAATGCGCTATCTAAAAAATTAACCGGAGAGCCAAACGGGTCTATATCAATATAATCATACTTGCCCGTTGATCTAATATATTGTGCATTTTCTGCTGTAACTTCAGTAGAGACATTTAAATTTTTCGAATTCAGTTTTATATTGCTTTTTATAAATTCTGCGGATTTTATATCATTGAATCTGAAGAAGGAAAATTTCTCAGATTCAATGCACAGCCTCAGTCCCCTTATCCCGCTGCCGGAACACATCTCCAGCCCGGAAAGATTGCTTGGCTTAAGCGAGCTTAATATTAGTACATTCAAAGTCCTGTCAAAATATCTCTTAGGGTTAAAGAATACCTCTGAATGTCTGACCTGCTTATTCTCTGCATAGAACTTTACCATGCCCTCATTAAAAATCTCTACAGAACCAGAAGAGTTAAATAACATATTCACCTCATAATTTATCAAGTTTCAAATTATAAGATATATGCTTTTCTCTTAATATTTAAGACTTAGATGCTTTTGAGATCAATCGTCTATTTTGAATCTTTCCTTGAGATTAAGAACTTTGTAAAGTTCCTTGTATCTGTTTCTTATTGTGACTTCTGTTATGCCTGCCGCCTTTGCAGCATCTCTTTGTGTTTTCTTTTCCTTGTTTATAAGTGTAGCGACGTAAAGAACTGCAGCGGCTATACCCATTGGGCCCTTTCCGCTCGTAAGCCCCTTATCCTCTGCTTCCTTAAGCAATTTTACGGAATCCGAAACAGTTTTGTTGGAAACGCCAAGTTCAGAAGCGAATTTGTATATGTAATCGCTTGGTGATGTAGGCAATATCTTTATCCCTAGCTCTCTACATAGAAGCCTGTATGCCTTTCCCACTTCTTTTCTCTCAACTTCAAAAGTATCCGATATTTCATCTAATGTTATAGGTCTATTGTGTTTTCTCGCAGCTGCGTATAAAGCACCGGCTATTACACTTTCCATTGATCTGCCCCTTACAAGTCTTCTTGTTATTGCTTCCCTATACATTTTTGCGGCTTCTTCCTGTATTATATTTGATACGTGAAGCCTGTTGCTGGCACGTCTTAATTCTGTAAGTGCGAACTTAAGATTTCTTTCGTATGCGGTTGATATCCTCGGCTGCCATTTCCTTAACTTATAGAATGTTCTCCTGTTTGCATTTGATAGCTTTATGGATTCGCTTGCCTTGCCTATAACTGTGCTTGTCCCTTTATCGTATTTTGCATAGCTTAACGGAGAACCCATTCTGCCCTTTCCCTCATCTCTTTCATCCTCAAAGGAACGCCACTCTCTACCGTAATCTATAGTATCGCTTTCTATGACGTAACCGCAGCTCTGACACACTAATTCTCCAGTTGATTTATCATAAATAACAGAATCGCTGCCACAGGAGGGACACTTTGTATTGTACTTGCTAGTTACTACTTTCATAAGATTTATATACTAAGACAGCAGCTAATATATAAAGCTTTCGTTTTTCAGGTTATTTCAAGATTTATAATGTTCTGAAAGGCTTTAATACAGATCAATCAAACGCTTACGCACGCTGAAGCGTAATCTCCTGAATTTGATGGAGTAACCTCCACAACATACTCATTAGACTCTGGAGAAGGAAGAGTCAATGTCCCAAAAGCTGTACTTGGTGAACTTATGGAAGTTGAACCAGTTGTACTTGTTTTATAAACTCCACCTGTTGTGAAGATACTTATATTAAAACTCACAGGTTTTGCCATTGGAAGATCTGAAACATTGTAAAAATAAAGAGAATAGGAGAGAACGGAATCGCTGATGCTATATGACTGGATTATAAGAGATACTGCGAATTTCAATCCTACTAAGACCTGTGTGTTTGTAGACGCAACAAATGCATCGTATGTTCCTCCGCTCAAAGGCAGCATACCCGAAATATTCTCAGCAGGCTGAGCAACACCTAACTCTGTGGTCGTCTGAAGCTTTATAGTATTGCCGCAGAAAAAGGAATATTGTGGCTGCAGAAGAGGTATAGTTATAGGAAATGCCTGCAATGAACCTACGCCCTGCGATGTGACGTAATTTGCCTCTTTTGCCAGAGAACTCGCAATATTAGTTATATCACTGGCAGCTGAAACTGTTGAGAATGATCCGTAAAAAAGCGCAACATAAACAAGAAATGAGGCTATAATCCCTACAGCTATCCCTATGATTATCACATATTCAGTTGAATACTGTGCCTTTTTGTCCAACATAAACATTAATATTGGTCTTTTAAGTATTAAATATTGAATGGAAGGGAAAAAGAAAATAAAGATAGCATTGTTTATACCATGGATAAAAAGTAAGGGCGGTGTTGAAAGAATTGTATTATCCATAGCAAAAAATCAAAAATACAAATGTGATATCTACACTTTTTTTTATGATAAAGAAAAAACATTTCAGGAGTTTAAAAAATGCAGAATAAAAGTACTTGGAGATTCCGAACCGAAAGGATTTATCGGGAGAGGGGCAGGACTTTTCCTGCGATTGATATTTACCAAAATAAATGACTTAGGGGATTATGATATATTTATGATATCAACTGCAGGAATAGCCGAGTTTATAACTTTTAGAAACAAACATAAAAGAACTGTTGCGATATGTCATACTCCTTTAAGAGTTGCTCATACAATGTATGATTATTACAGAAATCAAAGCCTTAGAAACAAAATAATTTTACCATTGGCAGTACCGGTGTATAGATTACTTGAAAGGAAAAGCTGGAGAAAGTTAGATTACTCCATTGTACTTAGCAGAGAAGTAGAAAAAAGGATAACTGACTATGGCCTTCTAAAAAGAGAAAAAATACTTGACATTGGCCCATATGCAGATTATCCAAAAACAAAAAAGAAGGCTATTAAAACGGAGAAAATCATATTTTACCCGAGTAGGTTTATAAAATATAAACGCCAGGATTTGGCAGTAAGGGCTTTTAACGTTTCTGAGATAGCAAAACAAGGTTTTAAGCTTGTGATAGCCGGTTTTCCGGAGGATAGAAAGTATTTCCAATATATAAAGTCAATGGAAAACAGCAATATAATAGTAAAAGAAAATCTTTCAGAAGATGAAATAAGCAGGTTGTACAGCAGCTGCTATGCGACTATCTTTTTGGCCATAAATGAGGATACTGGATTAACACCGCTGGAATCTCTTGCTTACGGCAAACCTGTAATATCGGTAAATGAAGGAGGACCTACTGAATTTATAAATAACGGAAAAAATGGCCTGCTTGTAAATGCTGATGAGGATAGCATAGCCACGGCATTGAAAAGCGTAACCAACAATAAATTTTATTCTAGGCTTGCTGCAGGCGCTAGAAAATCAAAAAGACACGACGAAAAAAGATTTATGAACAACTTCAACAAAGCAATTTCAAAGATACTTAAAAATTGACGCATAATAAAGCTTATAAATAATACTTTGTATGAATTAATATGAAGGATAGGATAACCATAACAATAAATAAAAAAACCCTTGAAAAAATAGATAAAACAATAGATGGTATAAACATACCAAACAGGTCAATAGCAATAGAAAGGATAATAAAAGATCATTTTGAGCCTGTGAAAAGCAAAATAGCATTTATACTTGCAGGAGGATCTGGAACAAGATTGAGACCGCTTACTTATGAAATACCAAAACCAATGATGCCAGTAAATGGCCGGCCTATACTCGAACATGTAATAGAACAGCTTAAAAAAGCGGATTTTCTGGACATAATAATATCGGTAGGATATCTTGGTAGCAAGATACACGAGTATTTCGGCGATGGAAGCAAATTCGGAGTAAGAATAGAATACTCGGAAGAGACCAGACCAATGGGGACAGGCGGTGCGGTAAAAAAGAACCAGAACATGTTCCATGATGATTTCATAGTATTAAATGGTGACAATCTGTTTGATTTTGACCTAAATAAGATCTTTGAATTCCACAAGAAAGACAAATCACTTGCAACAATAGCATTGGTATCGCAGGACGATGTATCACAGTTTGGAGTAGTTGAGATGGAAGGGAATAAAATAGTTAAATTCATTGAAAAGCCGAAGACAGAACAGGTCTCACATTTAGTAAATGCGGGCATATATGTTTTGAATCCTTCGTTTGTGAGTCTTATACCGTCTGGCGAATCCAATATATCGGAAATATTTGAAAAGGTTGCGGAAAAAAGAGTCATAGACGGATTCATATATTCTGGGAAATGGTTTCCCTGTGATAATATGAATCTTTATGAGAAGGCAATAAAGAATTGGCCTTAAAGCATTTTTATTTTTCTTATATCAGATAGAGCTTCTGAATAATCCATCGGCAAATCCTTAGCAATGTCATCGAACTTCATTATATCAGAAAGCTCCATATCAGTATACAGTATATCTCCCTCGAAGATGGTTCTGCCATAAACTGCATTGTCTATGCTTACTGCCACTTTATCACCTTTGACTGCACTTAAAAGTTTAATCTTATCCGACTGAATATCCTTTATTTGGCCGATTCTTTGGCCTTTTGAATTTATAATATGGTAATTTGGCCGTAATTCTCCGAGTAGAATTTCGGCTCCGAAAACACAGGGGTCTGATCTGCGAAAAATATTACCCTTAAGGAAAGTAAACTTTGAAGGCAGCCTTAGCTTGCTTTTCCTATTCTCCAAGCTCATATTTTTAGACTCCTGCTGGAACTGGTTGTACATATCAAAAAGTGTGTAAATTGAATTTGAGTTTATTATCCTTACAGAATATTCATCACCTATAGAAGCCGTCTGCTTTGAAACAGGAACATTAAAGCACAGAATGGCGCCGCCATTTAAACTTGCTGTAGTTATATCATTTTTTGATGGTTCTCCCACCTTTGATTTACCAATCTCTATACCCTGTGAAGTTGCAATCTTCCTTATCGCATCTATACTTCCCAAAGAATCGGCACATATGACTAACCCTTTACTATCATCACCTGTGTATCCTACAGTCTCCTTTATCTTCTGTATCAAATCCTGCTTTTCCTCCTCATTTGAAAAGACTGTTATTGATGTTCCAAGCATAACATTCGGTTCCTGCAGGATAAGCCGTATAGGGGTAGTTGCGTTAACTTCCTGAAGACTTTCATATTTCCCAAAGTTCTCCCTACTCTCTTCAAGTGGTACCAAGCGCATTATTCCTTTAACCTTGTTTTCTATAGGCCCATCAACTGTATTTGCAATAACTTTATCACCTACTTTAAGTACACCTGCATATACTATCGCATCATAAACCTTTCCTAATCCCTTTACATTTTTCTCTTCCAGCACAGCGGCACTGCTTCTTTCCTGCTTATCCAGTCCTATATACCTCTGGCTGAGCCCGATCAACATTACAATTAAGTCTTTTATACCTATCTCTTTTACAGAGGATAAAGGGACTATCGCAACCTCTTTTGTGAAATCCTTTACTCTGTCGTATCTTTCGGCCTGAAAATTATAAATTGAAAGGTCAGTAATAAGCTTGTAAATCTTCTCATCTATAAGCTCTATATAACTTTGCGGCTGCTTTGCTATAAACTCAAGAAAAGATGAACCTTCCATATTAAAGAATCCTCTTATAGTATCTATTTTTGTAAGTGCAATTATGAATGGAGTTTTATAGGATTTAAGAATCTCTATTGACTCTATTGTCTGATTCTGTATTCCTTCCATTACATCTATTGTTAGTATTGCTATGTCTGCTATAGAAGCCCCTCTTTCTCTTAATGTAACAAAAGCTTCATGGCCTGGAGAGTCTATAAAAAGTATGCTTGGCACTTTTATGTCTATATTGAATTTTCTAAGTAAATCCTCTGCTATCTGGTTTATCCTGTCAGTCGGTACTTCAGTAACGCCAATGTTCTGAGTAAGGCCGCCGCTTTCCTTATAAGCTGACATTGTATTCCTTATCGAATCCATTATACTGGTTTTCCCAGCGTCAACATGCCCTAAAAAAGCACAGATAGGTGATCTCATAAATTTTACTCCCTTTTTTATAGATTATAAGGGCACATACATTATAAGGTTTTGTAATCTTTCGTTATAAAATACTTTTGTTTATAATTTAAGAGAAGATTTATATTATATCATAGATAAAAAAGATAATGGAAGAAATGCTAATACTGCTTAAGCCAGATGGAATTATAAGAAGATACTCGGGTGCAAGGGCCCTTAAAAGTATAATGGGATTAGGTGTAGAAATAAAATTCTTCAACGTACTTAAACCAGAAAAAAGCTTTCTTGCGGATAAACACTATGGAGAACATAAGGGCAAATTTTTTTATGATAATCTAGTAAACTTCATGAGCTCCACAGAACTTGCAGTAATAATAGCAGCTGGGGATAATGTAACGGAAAAAGTAAGAAATCTTTTGGGTAAAACAATCTGTGAAAAAGCTGATCCCTTATCTATAAGAGGGAGGTATGGAACTACAAAAGGGATAAACCTAGTACATGCATCAGACAGCAAGGAAACTGGAGAGAAAGAAGTTAGTCTCTGGAAAGAGATGTTGAATATAGATGAGAAAAAGGATTATTCCAAAGAAATTAACGACTACATTAAAAAATATGAGAATTTTCCAATGATAGACTCAGTAAGATATAGAGAAATAAGTAAAGACTTATCAGATGGTAATATAAAGAAAGAGGAAGCCGAGAAGATTTTACTTGAATTGCTTTTAAAGGAAACAGACTTTGATATAGAGAAGATAAAAACGATCCCTGCATTGATAACAGAGAATATACTTCTAGGCTGAAACTAAAAATAAGTATTAATAGTAGATGTATTCTTGTATCTATTATTGTAGATTATGCCGTACATAAAATTAGAAAGTGCAGTAATTTTAGCTGCTGGAAACGGTAGCCGTCTACAACCTGTCACCAACTTCATACCAAAAACAATGGTTCTATATAAGGATAAACCGATATTATATCACCACATAAAAAATCTAATTGATAACGGCATAAAAGATATAATAATTATTAGCAGAAAAGATGAAGATAACAATTACTGTTTTAAAGTACAAAATGATTACGTCAAGGGCCTAGAAAAAGAACTAAAACAATATGACAAAAATATAAGTATAAAGCTTGTTTATCAAAACGTAGACAGTTCTATTAATAAGCCAAGAGGCCCAGCAGATGCTCTTGCAGCGGCAAAAGACAAACTTATTGGGAAAAAATACCTGGTTATAAACGGAGACAATATAATAATAGAAAAAAATACAGACAGAAATTTTCTTTCTTACTTCATAGAAAAATTCAATGGAGAAGTAATGTTTTCAACGACTAAAGTGGATAAGGATGAAGCGTTAAAATGTGGAGTCTTTAAACACAGAAAATTAGATGATATGCTTGAAATATCAGAATTAAAGGAAAAGCCTTCGTCAGATGACCTTGAAAAATACTTTGGAAAACATGAAAAATATGCTGTGACTTATGGTGGATTATACGCTTTAAATGAAAAAAGTATGGATTACATAATAAAATCACCTGCTGGAGCAAATAATGAGAAACACATTGTGGACGCAATTAACCTGCAAATAAAAGAAGAAAAAAGGAATGCCTATGGTTTAGATATAGATAAAAATAAATATGAAACGCTTGACTTTGGAAATATAGAGAATTGGCTTAAAGCTAATCTAACAAAAGAAAACCGTGATAAATTTATGACCGCTATAAAAAGTTATCCGCCGGAACTATTAGAAGTTATATATCCAAAGATATCGAAGTATCTGGAGAAGAATCTTTAATTTATTTCTCTTTCTTTATCAGCGTTTACAAACATGTCAGTGTATTTTTCAGGAAAAAGTTGATTGGTATTAAAACCTGCAAATTCGGCCGCTGCGAATGTTATCACTCTTGGATAGATTTCAACATGAAAATGGAAGTTACTATCGGATTTCAGTTCGTGAAAAAGTATATTATAAGACAATTTTCCAAACAATGTTTCATTCGTTTTAATAACTTTTGAAAGTACATCCACAAAGTCAATCTTTTCCTGCTGTGAAAGCATACCTATATAATTAATATGTCTTTTAGGCATAATTACTGATTCTGCTGTCATAGTAGATCCAAAAGGCGCAAATGCTATGAATGTACTATTTTCAACAAGAACCCTGTCTTGTTCATAATTTAGTGCATATTCATAAAGACATTGATTTTTTGATTTTAAGAAATAATTTATATTTTTCTGTTCGGTTTTAATCCTCTCTGGCACTTCCTCAAAAGCTATTATCTGACTGTGGGTATGAGAAAGGCTTGCTCCGCTTCTTGGGCCTTCATTTTTGAAGATGTAAACGTATTTTACCCTATCCTTTGAGTATAAGTATTTTTCCCTTTCTATAATTATGTCCAGCCATCTCAAGTAATCCTCTTTTTTCAGCTCCGAAAATCTTAAATTGTGTATAGGAGTCTCAAATATAACTTCGCTGTAACCAAAAGCCGGTTTTTCTATTAAGAAACTATCTGAAGCCGTAAAATCAAAATTTGGGGAGACTATGGGAAATTTATTTTCTATTACCTTAAGTTTCCATGAATGCTCATCTCCTCCGACAAGTTTTATTGTTTTGTTTAAGGCTTCCTTTCCATACTCAAAAGGACATTTTGAGGGATCTGATTTCCATTCATTATTTACTTTATAAAAATCTGCGGGCCTATCATTTCTTATACTTGAAAATAGTATCTCTATTCCCGTCCTGTAATCAACTCTTATTTCATTGTTTCTAAGTTTTTCAGCCATGATAGTATAAAACAAGAATGTATTAAAAATTTAGCGGATTAACATTTAAGCAGGTTTTAAGAGATACTTATATTAAAACAAACGCCGATTAAGTGACATCCTCTCACGAATAAATTCTATGGGCTTCATGTTTGATGATGAATGATACCACAAACACAATGTGCATTCCCAGCGAGACTGACAAGCCGATAATTTTGGAGATTTTATTTGTTAGAAGTTCGCCTTCAGCTCACTTCTAAAGGATGAAAGATTTCCAACTTAAATTTTTAATATAACTTTTCAGAATATTATTGTATTGTCCTTTTTTAATAATCATTTCAGATTATTCAATCGCTTATTACTGGCTTTCCCACTACCCTTAGAAATCTTATAGGTAGGTCTTTGTTTATCAAAAGCATCCTATCATTTTCATCAAAACATACATTTTTATCAGAGGTAAAGTGGGCAGTTATCCTATTGTTTTCATGTTTTACATCGCTTAATGTTATAACGGCATTCTGCCAATTACAGACTAAGATAAGTTTAGTATCATCTTTTATCTCCTGCTTGTACAGAGGTATAAGATCTATTGACATGTTTCCTTCTTTGATGTCTTTGTAGGAATTCTTTGTCCTAATCTCAACTCCTCTCGGAAGATCCCAGGGCCATATTCCTTTTATTGAAACTCCGACTCTGTCGCCTGCCTCCGCAGAATTTATATCTTCTTGATTGATTTGGATTGAATTTATTGAAATCTCCTTTGTAAAAGGCTCCGGTGTTATAATTCCATCCGAATGAATGCTTATCTTTCCAGAAGGCATGATTCCCACTGCAACTGACATCCCTTTTGATTCAAATGCGTGGTCTATTAGAATCTTAAAAGGCTTGCTTATATTCTCTTGGTAATAAGGAAAAGCCGATATCTTCGCTCTTATATCGGCTATGCTCTGGTCATTGTTTATGTCTATAATGACTATCTCAAAACTCTGCAAATTTGTATTTTTTATTATCGCAGAAAGATTGTTTTTAAGCTGATCTATCTCATCCGCAGTTGATATATCCGCTTTTGTTACACAGAACATGCCGTGCTTTATCCCTGCAGTGTTGGCCATAATTATCTGCTCACCTACCTGTGGATTTACACCGTTCTCAGTTGAAACACAGAATATTATTGCATCTGAAACTGTAAGAACAGACGCCAGTAATGTAGGATTATCCATGTCTCCAGGAGTATCTATAAGAGTTACATTCTTTCCTCCATATTTAAAGAAAAAGAAGGAAACATCCTCTTCTATACCCTTTCTCTGTTGTAGCTTGTTTACAAGAGTAGATTTTCCGGATCTATATGGGCCTATCACGCTTACAGTAATTGAATTCATATTTCTTTAATAAAGAGTAAGACATTTAAATATATTTCTATTCAAGTTATTAGATAGTTATCCTGTCAAGATCATTTGGAAAAAAGTAATTAAATTTGCAGCCAAGCGTCTTAAATACCTTGTCTGCGTCTTTTTCTAATGTGTCCGTATTCTCATATCTTTGGCTAGTATGGACAAAGTAAACGTTTTTCGCACCTGAATATTTTGCAATTTTCATTGCTTCAATTATATTAAGATGAAAGAAATCATAGGATTTTTTGAAGTCGGCTGCAAAAGTGCTTTCTATTATAAGTGTATCCACTCCTTTAACAAATTGAAGTATAGACTTTTCATACCTTAAATCTGTTACATAAGCAAGCGCTTTTCCCTTCTTTACATACGTCAAATCCTTATATTTCAGTTTTTTCCCGTTATAAATGATATCTTTACCCTCCTTAAGCTTGCTTAGAAGCTTTCCCGGCTTTAGGCCCAGCTCTGGCAATTTTTGAACTAGTATATTTCTACTGTCCTTTTCTTTTATCTTGTATGAAAGACATTTTACAGAATGTTTGACATTTAATGCAGATATATAGTAACTTTTTCCATCAAGAATAGTTCTTTCCTTCACCGCATTTATTGGTGATTTCTTAACTAGTACTTTGTTGTAAAATTTATAGGAATTTATTATGTTATCAACGCTTTCCCGCGTGCCCTGCGGTCCGAAAATATGAAGAGGTTTGTCGCTTTTCAGCATATTAAGACTTTGTATAATCCCTCCTACTCCCAGCGAATGATCGCCATGCCAGTGGGTTATAAAGATAAAATCTATGGACGGACTTAATCCAGCTTTTCTTATCTGCCTCTGAGTCCCTTCACCGCAGTCAAAAAGCATCCTATCCCCGTTTAAAGAGATGTACACAGCAGGATGATTTCTCTTTACAGTCGGAAAGGCAGAAGAAGTACCAAGAAAAACAGTATCAATCATTAAATACCCTCCTTAAGTTCGAATATACTACGGACTTTAATTCTTCAATATTCATATCCCTTAGACTTGCTATATAATTTAAAAGCTTTGGGATATTCAACGGAGTATTTGTTTTGTCATCCGGGCTTAAGACAGGAGAATCTGTTTCCGTAAAAAGCTTCTCGAGTTCTACGTTCCTTATTATATTATCCTTTTTAAAGCGCATAAATCCGGTGGATATGCTTATATTTAACCCGATATCCTGTGCATGCCTTAACTGCCTTAAGTTACCCTCAAAATTGTGGGTTATAACTTTAATATCAAAGCTTGATAACATCTCAAATACATCTTCAATTGACTTGCGGCTGTGAATTATGCATACTTTCTTATTTTTCTGTGCGATTTCAAATATTTTATATAAAAATTCCTTTTCCTGCTCAATCTGGTATATATCTTTTCCTTTATAATCCAGACCAACCTCCGAGATTGCATACGCCTTTGAAACGTTATCTGATAGGTATTCCAGCTCCTTCATTGCCATGTCATAGCTCATTTTTGCGATCTCATTCGGGTGCAGGCCTATGCAGGGCATAATAAACGGGTATACCGTTGAGCATTCGAGTATCTCGGTATTCTGAAGCGAGTTTTCACCTGTATTGAGAACAATATAATCTCTGCTTAGCCTGCTGGCAATTTCTTTTATATTATTTAAAAACAATGAATCGCATAGATGTGCGTGTACATCGATAAATTTTACTTCCATTCAGATAGATTATTGCTTTGTTTCCCGTATCTCTTTTAGCGCTTCCTCGTCCTTGGAATAGAAATACGGCGCTAGATCGAGGTCTTTAGGTGTTTTTTCCGCCTTTGTATTGTAAACCTCATGCAGGTTCTTGTTGACTTCCTTACAGTAATTATCCCAGTTTATTCCAATGGATTCTATATATTCTCTTTCAATCTTAGTTGCAACTTCATGTGCATATGCATATTCATATGCATCGTCTATAAGCCATTTTTCGGTAACTTCATGATGCCTGTCTATACTTTCAATTGTATCTACTGGCTTGCCGTCAACTATTATATCCTTTGGAAAATGCTCATCCAGGTATACTTTATTGCCGTCAAGGGAGTAACCACCGGTGTATTTTATATCAAACCTTGTATCTATTTTTACATCGTCTGCGCTTTTGAAGGTCTTTACCTCACCAACTTTTGAATTATTATAGAACACATCATTTTTATCCAAATTTACTTTGTCCCACACCTTAAAATCCAGTATACTTTCAAATTTTATATATGTTGGTATCTTGTAATTTAGGGCAACTATTAAAAACTTATTATCCACTTCTGCACCGGATTTAAGATGCTCTATAACTTCATATTCTTCCATTGTTAAATAACTCAAACATAAAATATATAAGTTTATCAAAAGTTAATAGGGTATTCAAGGATTTAATAAGCCTCCGTAGCTCAGCGGCAGAGCGTCTGCCTTGTAAGCAGAAGGTCACGGGGCCAGCACCCGTCGGAGGCTTTTTGTTTTTTATGAAAAAAGAAATAAAAGGAGTGCTATTCGATCTTGATAACACTCTAATAGACGCATCCAGCACAATAGAAAAGGCCGATGAAGCCGTTTTAAATGAGATGAAAAAAGACTTTAAAGACCTTAATAAAGAGCTTTTCAATGAAATCAATCACAGAGTAAATAAGGAATTCAAGAATACGCCTTATAAGGAAAGGAACAGGACTCTTTTCTATGAGCTTTTTGGAAAGGTATCTGGCTTTGAATTCAAAAAAGACCATTTAGACAAGTATTCTGATATTTTTGAGGAGTACCTTTTCAGAAGGATAGAATTCTCCGAAGGCGTTGAAGAGGTGATAAAAAAACTAAAGGATAACGGATTAAAGATAGGTTTACTGACCGGTGAGGGGATGTATCCAGGGAGCAAATCCAATACAATTAAAAATCTGCCATTCATGAAAAATTTCGACTTGACTGTTATAGCAATGGAAAGTATAGAAGAAAGCAAAAAAGAGGTAAATGCATTCATAAAAACGGCAAAACTTCTCGGCTTAAGACCTGAGGAGATTATATTCATTGGAGATATGCCGGAGGTTGATATAGACAATGCAAAGGAAGCAGGTATGCTTACTGTGCTTTTTGATAGATACAACAAAGATAAAAAGAGAAAGGAGAAATCCGAGCCAGATTATATCATAGAGGATATAAAGGAGCTTTACACAGCACTTAACCTGGAAAAGTGAATCCTCCCACGAATAAATTCCATGGGCTTCCTTTGTTTCATGTGTTTACCGCATTATGCAAAGGATATGTTTTACCGGTTCTCAGTTCTTTGATTCCCGCCTCCTTTTGAAGTCTAACAGAATCTCCCTGAATGTTACTTCTACTTTGTCCGATGGTAGCTATTCTGAGTATATTTACTGATATATTTGTATCTGTCTCTTTCTCGAATTCATTGAACTGCGACATGGAGATTTTACTATTTCCGTTCTTGTATGACTGAATTGATTTCTCAAGTAGTTTGTTGTAAAGCCTTTGCGCAAGAACGAGCATATTGTCTATTTCCGACTGTCTCTTTATGTCTGGATAGATCCTGAATTTATAGGATCTTATTACCTCCATATCTTTTATGTTGTTTTACATGCTAATAACATGCTAATATATATTTTATCCGAATTTCGTTTTCATCCCACTTCTAAAGACTGTGAGATTTCCCGCTCACATTTTTAACCGCCAGCGCGCGATATTTTTTCCTTTATCTTGTCTATTACGTTCTGGACGTTTTCCTGTCCTCCAAGAGAAGCTAAAGCCGTTGCAGAAAGGCCTGCTATACCTCCTAACATATTTCCGGCACCCTGCATGAACTGCATAGGCAGCACTATCTTTGAGGAGCTGGATTCCCCAACTTGCTTCAAAGCCTGTAGGTAAAGATACATTATAGATTTGTCATCAAGCGATTTACCTCCTTCTCCTATGGCTTCTATTACTATCTTTTGGGCTTCAGCCTTGAATCTCTGCGCCTGCAAAAGATTTGCAGCTATTTCAGGCTGCTGCATGGCCTGTATAACTTCATTGGATGGAGAAACGCTCCTTATCTGTACAGAAGGTACATCTATCCCCCATTTCCAGGTCATATGCCTTATAGCGTCTGCAAGTATATCATTCAGCCTGTCAAGACTACTGAAAACCTGTCTCATTGTAAGCGAAGCTATTGAATTCCTGACTGCGGACTGAACAAGGTTTGAAAGGCCCTGACCATAATTATCAATCTGTAAAGTAGCTTTTTCCGGATCTACTATCTGATAATATATAGTACCATCAATCGAGAGTTTAAGGTCGTCTGCAGTGAATATATTCTGTGAACTTAAATCCATCATCTTTACACGTACATCCACCTTTTTGTATTCTTGTTCAAAGAAAGGAATTACTACCGCCCAACCCGGTCCTGTTATCCTGTTGAACTTACCCAATCTGAATATTATTCCTCTTTCAAACTGGCTGTATTTCTTCACGAAAACGATGAAAAAGATGCTGCCAAGAAGTACTATAAAGATTGCTATAAACAGATAAAACAATGCCGAAAAGAAAATGCTGGA
Organism: archaeon; assembly: GCA_037443005.1. Classification (GTDB taxonomy): domain Archaea; phylum Nanobdellota; class Nanobdellia; order Parvarchaeales; family Parvarchaeaceae; genus Parvarchaeum. The sequence continues at coordinate 53,261 of JBBIPE010000001.1, read as the reverse complement.
TGCTAACAATAAAACAAGAGCTATAACCCCAATTATAAAACCCCAAAATTCTTCTGGACTCATAATATTACTTATGATAGTTTGGATTTATAACGATTCCCATCTATAATATTTCAAGATCTATTGTCATACGGGCCTCCAACGTTGCGTAGCGCATAAGCCCTCTTGACTCAAAATCGGCTGAGCCACCTATATATTGGTTAAACGTTGGAATCACTATACCTTTAGTTAATTTTGAGTTCGGATAAGATTTTTCAGGGAGACTTAGATTAAAGAAGAAAAAACAGTCTTTCTTGTAGGATACTCCGTTTGAGTCCCTCATCAAAACAAACGGGTGCAAGTGGCTTATACATATAATATTTGATTTAACCGATAACTCCTTTGATGGCAATGCATGCCCATGCATAAATCCGACGCCATTACATAAAAATTCACTTTTGAGAGTTATGTTACTGAACCTTGAGGTTATCTTCTCTATACCGCCATCGTGATTTCCCTTTGTTATTACTATTTCATCAAAATGATCTGAAAGCCTTGAAAAAAATTTAATCAGAACTCCGCCTTCATTCGGTTTTATATAGGTATATTCCTTGCGTATATCTCCGAGTAAAATAAGTTTTTTTGTCTTCAGAGAGAGTATATTCTGGGATATCTCATCGGTTTTCTCCCATACATTGTAACCCCTGCTGTTTATCTCCTCTTCAAAACCAAGATGTATGTCTCCAATAACTGCGTATTCTCCGAAGAACACCGCTCTGAAGCCCCTCTTGAAACTAAATGGCAGAGTATCTATATCCATAAAATAAATGAGTAAACATCAATTATATTGCTTTGGATACCTATGCAAAAATGACCCCTACAAACAACGACACAGTAAGTATTATAAGGATTACTTCTTTTATTCTCTGCTCGCGGTTTATTTTCTGTTTTGAACCGCTTTTAGCCATACCTTTTATAAACTGCATACCTGCAAGCAGATTGAAGTAATAAAAAGTGGAAACTAAAAGGGAGAAGAACAGAAGGATTACTATAGGAGTATAACCACTGCTTAAAAGCGCATAGAATATGAGAAGCTTACCGAAAAATCCTATTGTAGGCGGAAACCCAGCCAATGATAATATCCCTATGAAAAATGCGATCGCACCTACTTTAGACACTTCGTACATCTTTCCAATATCCTTTTTATAGATTATCTTTTTGCTCTCGAATAGGCTATACGCAAGAAAAACTATGGCATCAGCAACAGCAAATGCAAAGATATAGAAGACCGCCGCATTGACTCCCTTGGTTGTCAATACTGCAAGGCTTATAAAGGCAAACCCTGCCTGGGATATGCTTGAATAAGCCAAAAGTCTTTTAACCCTGTCTTGAACAGATGCCAAAAATGCACTGAGAAATATAGTTATAAGTGCTATTGAAAGGAATAAAGCCGTAACAAATCCGGATGAAACTGGCAAAGCGAAGAAAAATACCCTAATCATTGCAACCAGTCCAGCTGCCTTTGAAACAGAGGATATAAACGCTGTAACAGAGCTATTTGAAGCCTCATAAGTATCTGGAGCCCACATATGAAACGGAACAAGAGTAGATTTAAAGCCAAGCCCTGCAATCACTATCGCAACTCCTGCAATGAACGGTATATAAGAAATTGAATGCAGTGAAGAAAATGACAGTGTTCCTGCGCCTGCATATATGACTGATATACCGAAGATAAGTATAACCATCGAAACTATACCTGTTGAAAGATATTTTACCGCCCCCTCCAGGGCATTATTCGACTTGTACATATAGACAAGGGAATATGATGATATCGAAAGAAGCTCTATTGAAAGGAATAATGAAATGAAATTACTAGATATAACTACGAGTATGGCCCCAAGTACCGACGAAAGATATGATATGTCAAGTACTGCACTATGCTCTGTTCTTTCGGAGAGAATAAACAGATATACAAACAGGGATATGAAAAGCATGAAGCCAGTTATAAATTGCGAATACTGTGTCTCTGAGAACATACTTATGTTCATGTTGCCGTAGAGAACCACAGATACAAGAGCTAAACCTAGTATAAAGACAGTAATATAATGTATAAAATACTTTTTACTTGAGCCGAGGCTGTGTCTAATAAAATCAAGTATTATAACTAGGAGAATGCCTGCGAAGATCACATATTCTGGATTTAAATATTCCATTTTAAAGCCCCCCAAGAACATTTATAAGCAGTGAAGGGAAAAGTCCTATAAGAAGGATGAAAAAAGACAGAAATGAAAAGACCACTAATTCTATTTTGTTTATATCCTTTATTCCTGAGAATTTTTTCTGAATCTGGCCGAACAGAGCCTCCTTTATAACCCTGAGATAATAGTTTGTAGAAAGCATTATGCCGAATATTGCTATAAGAGATATCCCTGCCACGGAATAACTGCCTATGAATATCAAAAGTTCTCCTGGAAAGTTTGAGAGTCCTGGCACACCTAAGCTTGCAAAAACCCCAAATATAAGGAAAAAGGCCAGAAGGGGCATTCTTGACATCAAGCCTGACATTTCTGATGTTTTATAAGTTCCAGTCTTCTGGAAAAGCAAGTATGATATACCGAACAGCATTGTTATTATAAATCCGTGGCTTACCATAAGTATAACCGAACCTGTTATAGCTGTAGTTATGCCTGAAGATATACCAATGAAAACCAGGGCCATATAAAACATGCTTGAGTATGAAAGAAGCATTTTTAAGTCCCTCTGTCCCGAAGCTGTGAAGGCTATGTAAACAGCAGTGAAAACCCCCAGTGCTACCAAAGGTATTCTGAGATTTATAAGGACGTTCCTGAAAAGGCCGAATCCGAATAATATAAAAGCGAATCCGCCGAGCTTCGACAGAATACCTGAAAGAAGCATAGTGCCGGACATTGGAGAGTCATAGTATGAATCTGGAAGCCATTCATGCAGCGGAAAAACAGGCATCTTTATCATAACTGTTATAAGAAGAAGGAAAAAGGAGATATACTCGATATAAGCAGGGACTGCTGACATATGCGCCTCTATGGAAGAGAGATTAAAACTGCCAGTGTATACAAAAAGGAGTATAAACACCGCAAGCAGAGTAAGACTCCCGAACTGCGTGAATACAAGAAATTTCATGCCGGATTTTCTAGAGGTTTTACGGCTGCCCCAGAAACTCGTAAGGAAGAAAAGTGATAGAACCGCAAGCTCCCAGAAGAGAAAAAATAGTATAAGATTCGAAGAGATAAATACTCCTATAACAGAGAGATAGATCAGCAGATAAAAAACATAGAACAACCCACCATTCTGTCTTATTTCTCTATTTGCAAAGAATAGAATGGGGATAGGCAGTAAAGTCGCCAAAATAAGAAAAGGTATAGTTATAAAATTGGAGCCTAGAGAGAAGTAAAAGTCTATTGCAGGAGTTATAGAAAAGTTTACAGACGTAAAGCCTAAAACAAGGCCTGCTGCGAAAATTACCGCCGTGACAACCATAGTGCAAAATGCAACTAATTCTGCGGATATCTTTTTGTTTATACTATTCCTTAGCAGTATAATCAGTATGCCTAAAAACGGGATTAAAAGGAGAAAAACAAAGCTTATCATATAAATATCACCGCCAATACTATAACCACTATAAGCCCTATAATGACTGCGGTTAAGTATCTGAACGCATCTCCATTTTCGATCTCCCTTGTCATTGATGAGAGACGAAATGTAGATTCCGCGGCTGCTGATGCCGAATTTGCAAGCACACTGTCAAATCTTGCGGTATAATCTCCAAAAAAGGAAACTGCATTGCCAAGGAATATAATAAATCTTTCGTACCTGTAATCTTCAAGCTTAACTGAGATATCATGTAATTTTGATGAATAATAAACCGCCCTGCCTTTATAGAATACAGCATAGGAAACGAAAGCACCAAGAAACGCAGCCGCAAGGGATATAAATGAGAAATAATCGAATGAATGCGGAGTGTATATTATACCGCTGAAGAAATACAGCAAAACTCCACCAATAGTTGATATAACCGCAAGAGTGATTATCGGAAAGATAGTATTGAACTCTTTTTTAAGTGGTTTTTTGGCCGGCTTTCCAAATATTACAAATAATGCTCTGAAGGAAAACAAAGCTGTAAAGAAGGAAACAAAAACGAATGCTATATTCTCGTACACATTAAAATTGTATGTAAGCGCAGAGTGCGCAAAAAAGCTCATAAATGGTGGAATTGCTGATATTGAGGCAAAACCTATTATTGCAGGTATTATCACCCAGGTCTTTCCAGTTCCTTTGCTTCTAAGCTGGTATATGTCATATGTACCGAACATTACAGCCAAAACCCCGCTTATGAAGAAAAGCATAGACTTGAAAACTGCATGTGTGAAAAGATAGAAAAGAGCGCCGCCGGCATTCAATGTTCCTATTGCTATGAACATAAAGGCAAGACTTTCTATTGTAGAGTATGCAAGTATCTTCTTGAAATGCCTTTCTTTAAGTCCGAGAAGAGCCGCTATAAATGCAGTTATGAATGCCATCACAACTATAAAATCAGATATACCTGCAGCTGAGATTAAGGGAAGGACCCTTATAAGGAGATATGCACCCGCTGCTACCATTGTTGCTGAATGGAGAAGCGCACTTACCGGTGTAGGGCCTTCCATTGCATCAATAAGCCAGGTATAAAATGGGAACTGTGCAGCCTTCGAAAACGCAGCAATCGTAAGAAGAGATCCTGCAAGTATTACCACATAATTCGGCACAATGGATAAAGATCCAAGTATATTTGATATTGAGAAAGTGTGAAAAGAGGAGAAAAGTATAATTATTGCAGCGAGAAATGAAAGATCCCCTATTCTTGTTATAAGCAGCGCCTTTTTGCTTGAAACTGCTGGCCCTTCTCTATCATACCAGAAGCCTATTAAGAGATATGAGGTCACACCAACAAACTCCCAGAATATAAAAAACAGTAGAAGGCTGTTTGAGATAACCAAGCCTAGCATTGAAAATATAAAAAATGACATCTCTGAATAGAATCTTGACTGTTTCTCCTTCCGCATGTAAAAACCAGCGAATATAAGCACCATAAAGGATATAAATGAAACAAGAAGGGCCATAAAAAGCGTGAGGTTATTCCCTATAAACGAAACTGAGAAGTTCAAGCCTGAAACCGAAAACCAGTTATAACTCTCTATAATATTTTTATTGAAATATAACAGGAACATGGCCGCAGAGATTACAAATGAAACAGCCGAGCCGGTTACCGCTATAAGCCAGCTCAAACTCTTTTTCTCGCCGAGCAGTGCAATAATAACCGCCGACACAAGCATTGGTATAACTATAAAGTAAAGCATACTACCCCTTATACCTCCTAAGTTTCGATATCGATAACGAATTGGTTCTCCTTGAGAATACCACTATCAAGGCTATGAAAACGACAGTTTCAAATACAACCATTATAAGCGTGATTAACGCATAGCTTATCCCGTTTAATTTCGAATAAAAGTTTGCAGCGGATACAAAGTTTATCAGTGCAGCATTCACGATTATCTCGGATGATATTATAATAGATATGCCTTCTCTTCTAGATAGTATACCATATAAGCCTATAGCAAAAAGAACCGTGGTAAGCAGTAAAAAATAAGATTCCGGTATCATAGCTTATCACCCCTACTGATTATATATATTGTAGAGAATACGCTGGCTATCGCTGTAAATGCAAGCACAACCAGCAAACCACCATAATTCTGAAAAAAGTATACTCCAAAGGTAGAGTAATTAAGTGTATTGCCATACGATGATGACGGCATTTTAAGAAGCAGAAAAGATATCACTCCAAGAAAGACAACAGGTAGAGCATAAGCAAGCTTTGAATTAAGTCTGTTTATTTTTCCTTCCGGCATTGAACTGATACCTATCGCTAGAAGCAGGACTATACCGCCATTGTATATTATAAGCTCTGCTACCCCTAAAAAAACTGCATTAAGGTAAAGGATCATAGCCGTTACAGAGATAATAAACATGAACATATAGAGAAGAGAATGTATCATGTTTCTCGTAGCAACCATGAGCAATGCAGTGATAATAAGCATTAACGAGATTATAATGAAACCTATGCTGCCTATATCCATTAAGTGACAACCTCCCAACCGCCAAATCGTGTGGATCCCTCCTCTATTGCAGAGCATGTTCTCAGTTCTTTGATTCCTGCCACAACCTGAGGTCTTATAGAATCTCGTAGAGCGTGACTTCCCCTCTGTCCGAAGGTAGCTCTTTTGAGTATGTTTATTCCTGCGTTTACATCTCTCGGATAAATCCTGAATTTGTAGGCTCTTACTGTCTCCATATTTTTAATATTGTATTTTATTGTTATATAGTTTTTTCGGTTCGCTTTCATCCCACTTCTAAAGACTGTGAGATTTTCCACTATCTTTGTTAATCCACAGCGCCTAAAAACTGCGATAATACATATTTATTTAAATGAAATCATATATCTTTATGTTAGGTTTCAGTATAAAGAATTATGAAAGGGAATTTGACACTTCTGAGCTTGAAAAGAAGCATGTTTTCTATGATCTTTACATAAAAAGCGACGATCCGCAGATTCTTAGGAGCCAGATTTCCGAGTATATGACGGACATGGATTACAAGATACTTCTTAATGAACTCTCAAAATTTGAGGATAATGAACTTGAGGAAACATTCCGCGGTGGTAATGCAAAGCCTATACGAGCGCTTATAAAAAGCGCAAAAGACAACAAAAAAGGATCAAAATACCCTATTGCATGGAAAGCCTGCCTTATAATAGGTATAATACTTGCAGTGCTATTAGCTGTCTCCTACCGCTCAGATATATACACTAATATAACTCATTTTAGTTATTCTCCATCTGCACTTATTTTATACGGTATGATAATGTTTTTTATATTGACTGTAGTGTTTCTAGAGATAAAAAAGATAGTTCCGATATTTTTATGGGCCAAAGTGGTAGGTGTCTATGACCCTACAGAACAGTCCGCAAACGTAAGGGTAGTTCTGGCCGGTGACTGCAAATTCAAGGATAAGGATTCATATTCAAAACTTGAAGGAGATATGACAGAGATGTACAGTGAATTATCTAGGAAGTACGGCAACAAGCTTGACAAAAGACAGCTTGCAAACGCTGTTTCAAGTAATCTTTCGATAGGACCGCAGGGTTCTACGAAATTGAACAACAAGCTTAGGGATATAGAAAAAGAATCAGCGGACCTTGAAAAGAACTTTGCCGCAGGGAAAATAAGCGAAGATGAGTACAAGAAGATGAAGATACAGATAGAGGCAAAAAGGCAGCAGTTAGATACGCTCTTTGACTTAATAAATGGATAATCCTAAGAAGAACCTATTAAAATAAAACTTTTTTGAATGTTCATTAGCCTACTTCTTAGTAGGAGACAACTCTTTCTGTCTAAGTTCGTTCTTAAGCTGTGCAACTTTCTTTTTAAGGTGTCTGTATTTGCCAGCATCAGCTGGCTGTAGCCCTTGCGTCTTCTTTATGTTCATTTTCAGGAGCTCCATCTCCAGATCCTTCAGATTCTCTTCCGCCATTTATTTTTATACCTCCTATTGTTTCAGTCGGCACGACTATTGTAACTTTTATGCCTATAGATCCCCTTTTAAGGACAAGCTGCTTCTTAGCAGTTCTCACCCCAAAAAGTTCCACCTGACCGGTTTTAGGCATCACGCTACCAATCGGCCTGAATTTAAAATGTGCAGCTCTTTCCTTGATTACTCCACCTACTTCTATTTCAACGCCCTTGGCCCCTGCTCCCATAATTGCATCCATAGCCTTATGCGCGACGACCTTATATTTCATTGGTCCGTATTTTGCTATCTTAAAAGCTATTGAATCCGCTACTATCGCAGGATCTAAATTAGGATTTGAGGAGTTCTCTACTTCTATTCTAGGTGATTCCTGATTGAAATACTCTCCTAAATCCTTCGAACTCTCCTTTAGAACCTGATTAGCTCTTGTGATTATTGTCCCAGGCTTAGGGGTCTTTATCACTATCTTCATCCCAAGAGGAGTCTTTTCTATTTTTATATCACTTATCCCAAATCTGCTGAATTTCTTGAAAAGATACTCTCTAGCAGCTTCTTCACTCACTTTATTTGATATTATTTTCTTTGGTAGCATATCACTTCTCCGCCTTTAAATCATTGTTATCTTCGCTTTTATTCTTTTCTTGTACAGCTCCCTCTTCTTTGACTGTTTCCTCTGACGATTCAATATTTTCTTCTGCTTTTTCTTCATTCTTTCCAGCTGTATCTTCGGGCTTTTCAGTTTTTTCAGACTTTTCGGTCTTTTTCTCAACCACTTTTCTCTCCTGATCAATAAATGAATAAATTACAAGATTGGTTCTTTTCCCGTGTCTATAAATATTGCCACCTGAAAAACGTGGGTATCCACCTCTCCCCAAGGAATAACCGCTTATAGTTATCTTTGATTCATCAAATCCCATATTCTTGGCATCGCTCTTTAGTTCTTCAAGCATTTCTATTACCTGTTTAGTGGCTTTCTGCGGAAATCCTGATGGAACACCATGTTTATGTCCTTTGCTCGGATATTTTCTGAAAGGTATATAAGCCTCCTTTAGAAGTACTTTTTTAAGCAGATTCACTGCCTTTGTAATATCCTTTCCTTTTACAGCTTCTATTATTTCGTGAGTGTGCTTAAGGGAGATAGGCATGCCTTCTCTTTTCACTTGAAGCCGTGTAATCTGCCTTGCGGCTTTTACACTCTTAACAGCTACCTCCTTGCTTTTTGTAATTGTTTTTTCTGCCATATCTACTTAATAGGGACGAACCCGCTTGAACGTGTAGCTTTCATACCTGGCGAGCCATGCTTGACTTGCTTTGTTGAAAGCGCAAACTCTCCCAATCTATGAAAAACCATCTGTGGCTTTATCTCCAAAGGCACAAATTCCTTTCCGTTATAAACATGTATTGTAAGACCCACAAAATCCGGAAGTATAAACATCTCTCTCATATGTGTTTTGATGGGCTTGGACTTTATAGCCTTCTTTTTCATATTTGAAAGGAAAATCTTTTCTTCTGGGGAAAATCCTCTTTTTATTACTCTTCTAAAATCGGCATTTGCTATTTTTGACAGCTCCTCATTCGACATTTTTTTAAGCTCTTCAATGCTTTTTCCTCTGAATTTATACTCTTCCATTATCTTACACCTGTTCTCTTAGGAGCAATCGATCCGACCTTTGCACCAGGAGGCGAATTCCTTGCAGAACTCTTCGACTTGTGCTGCGTACTCCTTCTCTTCCCGCCGAATTTATGCTCGTAAGCGTTCATTGCCACTGCGGCATTCATAGGCCAGTATTTGCTTCTAGCTTTTATAAGATGAAACTTGTTACCCGCCTTATAGAATGGCTTTTCTTTACGGCCGGCATTTGCTACCCTGCCAATAATTGCCCTGCATTTAGGATTTAGTCTTATCACCCTTCCGCTTGACAGTGACAATGCAACTTCATTCCCAGTGTTCTCTGTAACCTTTGCGCTGTTTCCGCCGGCCCTGGAAAGCTTGCCTCCATCACCAGGCTTAATCTCTATATTATAAACATTTGTTCCAGTTGGTATATCTCCCAACTTAAGCATAGACCCATTTTTTGCGGAATCGCTTTTCATATAAGTTACTAACATGCCTTCATAAGCGCCAGTAAACGCAGGTATAAAAGCAGTAACTCCATTTTCAAATTTTAACTGCATTAAAGGAGCCGTCCTATACGGATCATGTATTATCTTCATGATTCTCGCATTCATAGGATCCTGAAGCCTTGGAAGCTTGACTTCGGCTATGGCCTTGAAATCATCAAATCTAAAGACCCTACTTTTTCCTCTTCTCCTAGACCTTGGTACTTTCATACTATCAAAATTATACACTACTTATGTTTTTCAGCTTTAAATATATTTTTATAGCGCTTATAACAAGATATAATTAATATCTAAAGCCTATTCATAAATATGAAATATAACGCATTAAAGCTTTTCGGAAAGGAGATATTGGCAGAAGCAGGGGAATTTTCAAGCTTATGCGCAAAGGGGAAAAGATGGAATGGAAAGCCAATTCTAATAGTACTTGACAGCTGCCTTGACAGTTCTGGGTTAAACTATTTCACAGTAGTTATGCCGAAGGTAATAAAATTTGAAGAAAAATACGTTGAAACCGGCATTGCGGAAAGATGCAGAGATTTTAGTAAAATAAAGAGAAGCGAGCTTATTTACCTTTTTAGAAATAGAAGAGTATGGAATGCAATGTCCAGAATCTGCAGTTTTCTGTCTTCTATGACCGAAAAACAGGAATTTAATAAATTAAGAGAATGGGCGAAAAATGCCGATCCCTCAAAAATACAAAAGGATCCGATTGGCAGCATAAAAGGGATTGGAATAAGCACTTTCCAGTACTTAAGAATGCAAAGCGGCATGGATGTGATAATGCCGGATAAGGTAATAAAGAAATGGATTATCAAAAACTTTCGTTATGTAAAAAATTCTGAGGAATGTATTGAATATGGAAAGTATATCGCAGATAAAATGAATATAAGCCGCACACAGTTTTGCTGGGCAATATGGATAAAAGAAAGCAATGAATTAAACAAGATTAAAGTTAAATAGATATATAAAACAGAAAAAGCTATTTTTTATATGGATATAAACAAAGTGAATTTTATAAAAAAATCATTTATAGATTATGAAGGAAAACTGGAAAAGGTAATTATATACAGAGAGCAAGGAGAAGAAGAGTTTCACTTCATGTTTGATTGTCCAAAATGCGGAAAGCACAATGAATTTTCTAGTAAACTAACCACTGAAAAAAGGAAACTAAACGGAAAATCAAAAGAGGCATACGTTTTCAGCTGCAAGTACTGCAACCAAGAATATTACATAGAAAGACTTAAACCCCCTCGCGGAAGGGGAAAATAATATGAATCTTTTAAATGACACAATTAAAAAACTTGTAAAAGACTTTAACATAAAAAGTGACAATGAAAATGGACAGAATTTCCTTGTTGATGAGGAAATATTAAAAAGAGAAATAGCAGAAGCTGAGCTTGAAAATAGTGATGTGGTCCTTGATATAGGCGCGGGATTCGGCAGTATCGAGATAGAAGCCAGAAATATATGCAAGGTTATAGCTATAGAAAAAGAAATAAAATGTTATTCATACCTTGTAGACAAATATGAAATAGACCCAAACGTGCAGATAATAAACGCTGATGCACTTGATATCATATACCCAAAGTTCACAAAAATTATATCAAATCCACCGTATAACATAGCAGATAGAATAATAGAAAAACTGGCTAGTTACAGCTTTAAATCCGGCGTGATGATATTACCAAAAACAATCGCGGAACAGCTTTGTGAGAAAGATAATAAAACTGCATTTTCCTCAGTTCAGAAAATATTTATCGAATTTTCAGATATAATGCCGGTGCCAAAGGAAGTCTTTTATCCGGAACCGAGAGTAACAAGCCTTATGGTAAGACTCAAGAAGAAGGATAATGATATACTGCAGGAGATTTTCAGAAGAAGAGAGATGACACTTAAAAATGCGATAATAAACGCGCTAATTGCCGTAGAAAAAAAGACAAAAAGGCAGGGCAAAGAGTCTTTTTCTGAAATTGGGGATGAGATTAAAAATATGGAGAATGTACAGGTCAAAGGCATGAATTTAGAAGAAATTAAAAAGGTTATAGATTACTTCAAATAGTTATTTGGCCTGCTCCGGCATTTTTACACTAACTACCCTGCTTAGACCCTCATTATTCATAGTAACACCATATATAACATCAGCATTTATCAGTGTAGTCTCATTATGTGATATTATTATAAACTGGGAAGTTGCAGAGTAGGCTTTGACCAATGCAGAAAAATTGCCAGCATTTATGGAGTCCAATGCTGCATCTACTTCATCAAGAACGTAGAATATGGCATCAGTGTACTTTGAAAGTGCCATTATAAGTGAAATTGCAAGAACTGATAGCTCTCCGCCGCTTAGCCCGCGGACATTCTTTACTTTCTTGTTTGGCAGATCAACTGCTATATCCAGCCCTGCAGAAAACAGATCCTGTGGATTCTCCGGTACAAATTCCGCACTCCCACCAGTTATTGAATTAAAGACCTTTGTAAATATTGAATTTATATCCGAAAGCGTTTTATTGAATGACTCTAGTTTCTTGTTTTCTATGTCCGTTATAACGGCAATTATCCTTTCCTTTTCCTCGTTAAGGCTGGAAAGCTTGCCAGAGAAATCCTCGTACTGTTTTTGTGTTTCAACAAAAGTATTAAGGGCAAGCTCATTAATAGGCCCGAATGAATTTATTTTGGCTATTATTATGTTAAGGTCCTTTGTAACTTTTTCCAGTGTCTCTCCCTCTGCAGGTTCCGCGCCATTTACTCTGTATTTTTTGAACTCATCATCAGCAGTGTCAAACTTTACCTTCAGCTCTGCTTCCTTTACTTTTAGCGAATTCAGCTCATTGCCCACTTTCTGTGACTTTGAAAGCAACTCATCCTTTTCCTTCTGTAATGCTGAAAGAGAATTTATAAGCTCATTTCTCCTCTTCCTTAACATTGTAAGATTATCGGATTTGCTTGACAGCTCCTTTCTCGCCTTTTCATAATTTTCTCTGGTATCATTTATTGCATCTTCAACATCTTCTATATCTTTTTCAAACCTGTCCTTCTCCTTTGTTAACTGAGTGAACCTTTTCTCAAGATTTGACAGCTCTGACATAAAAATAGTTGAAAGCCTGCCGCCAGAAGTCGCTATTTTTACTTGTAAATCGTTTACTTCCCTATCCAGAGATTCTATCTCTTTTTTATGATCAGAAATTTCAGGTTTACCCTGTTCAAGATCAGAAAGTTTTGGTTTTATTTCAAGTACCTCATTCTCAAGATTCCTTATTTTCTCTGAAACCTCTGATTCAGTTCCGGTGAATTTGGATCTTTCCTTTATTACCTTATCAAGATTTACATTTGCCTCGTTTATTGCATTCTGCAGTAATTTTATTTCGGACATGCTTGAATTCAGCGTGGCTTCCTTCTCTATTATCTCTTCATCTAATTTTTCCTTTATTTTTGAATGTTCCTCTATCTCCTTGTTTATATCAGATATTCTGCGGTTTATATTCAGGATATTAGGTATTTCAAAATGTCCACCGGAAACTGTTCCGGTTTTTTCAAATACTGTTCCATCGGAAAGGATCATCCGGTATCTGTTTATAAATTTTCTTGCAGATTCAAAGTTATCAACAAGTATGGTATCACCAAATACGAATCTCATTGCATTTGAATAAGAATCACTGAAAGTGACAAGATTTATTATATAGTCAATTACACCTTCTTGATTTATCTTCTCCAGATTGTATACTGTTTTTACAGTTGTCATCGGGATAAATGTATAAAAGCCAAGCTTTTCCTCCCTAAGCTTTTCTATGCACTGCCTTGCTACGTTTTCGTCATCAACAATTATAAAATCGCTCCTCCTGCCTATAGCTCTTATAACTGGTACATTGAATTTTTCATCCTTTAATGAAAAAAGCTCCGATACTGAACCATGAACCCCTTTTATCTCCTTTTTTAGCTTGTTGACAACATCTATCACCTTACTCTGAGATGAAAGAATATTTCTCTGGTTAAGCAACTGCTCCCTGAAAAGATAAATTGAGTCTCCCTCGCGTTTAGACTGTATTTTTAGCTTATCTATCTCAGGCTTAAGTGCAGAAAAGGACAATGTGATGTCCTTTAGCTTCTTTTCGGTTTCGGATTTAGTTTCCCTTAACTTGGTTATTTGATCCTCAAGATCCGCAACTTTTGGATAATTTGTAAGTATTATCTTTAGATCATATATTTTTTTCTCATTTTCATATAGCCTCTTCTCGAGAGTTTCCCTGCTTTTAAGGTAATTCTGAGCCTTTGAATCCGCTTCTATGAGAATGAATTTTCTGGAGTTTATCTGCTCCATCTTCTCTTCAAACTTCTTTTTTTCCTCCTCTTCTTTCTTAACCTGTTGGCGGATGTCTTCCTGTGATTTTGAAAGATCCTCTATGGAAGAGAGTATACTTTTTAACTGCTCATTGTCGTTTTTAAGAACTGCATTCAGCCTGGCAAGCTCTGAATCAAACTCCTTTGTCCTTTTCTCTGCCTCGGATATATCCTTCTCGCCCTCCGCTTCTGCCTTTGTGTTTATGTTATCTAATTCTTCGTTTATCCGCTTGTACCTTAAATTTATACTATCTATTTCCGAAGATAATTCCTGATTGTTTTTCTCTATATCCTTCAACTTTTCCTGTATAGAACTTAAGTCCTTGTATGCCAAATCCCTCTTAAAGAATGTCTGCTTTGAAAGATTTGAGGCCTGCTTTAATTTAAGTTCCTGGAATTCAATCGCTCTAGTTTTTTCTTTATCTAGCTGGTCCATTAATTTTTTCTTCTCGTTCAGAACAGTCTCTATCTTGGATATATTGTCTTCAACTTTCTTCATTTCATTCATTGCCTTGCTTTTCTTGTCTTCAAATATGCTTATGCCAGAGATATCATTTATGAGATTAAGTCTTTCATCCCCAGTTGACCCTATAATCTCCAGTATTCTTCCCTGTGGGATTATATTGAAGCCATCCTGCCGGAATTTCACCATTGCAAGGACGTTTAATACTTCCTCTCTTGTTGATGCTTTTCCGTCTATTCTATACATGCTTTTTCCGCTTTTGTCAACTTTTCTACTTATCGATATTTCATCGCCGTTTGCGCTCTTGAACTCCTTTTTCAAATTATCTAGTATGACATTTACCTTGGCAAAATCTGCAGGCCTATTTTTTTTACCACCATTGAATATAAGATCAGTAAGAAGATCGCTTCTCATCTCTTTTTTCGACGAGCCGCCAAACACAAAAAGTAGCGCATCTATTATGTTGCTTTTGCCTGAACCGTTTGCGCCGGCTATCGCATTAAAACCGTTTACAAATGAGAATTTTGCATGGCCTGCAAAGGATTTGAAATTCTCAAGCTCTATCTGCTTTATGTAGGTCATAATAACTACTAAAAATATTATTAATAGTGACGTCCTCCAAACCGCCAAAGCGTGTGGGCTTCCCATGCTATTGCAGGATATGTTCTCGGTTCTTTGATTCCTGCCTCTTTTTGAGGTCTTACTGAATCTCCCTGAGCGTTACTTCTACTTTGTCCAAAGATAGCTCTTTTGAGTATGTTTATTGCTGCGTTTGTGTCTCTATCTATCTGCAATCCGCATCTATTGCAGTAGTATACTCTTTCAGATAGCGGATAGATTCTGAATTTGTAGGCTCTTCTTACTTCCATAATTTTATTTTGTCATTTCGTTGTTATATTCTTTTCTTGGATTCGCTTTCATCCCACCTAAAGGATGTGGGATTTCCCGCTCACATTGTTAAACGCTAACTACTCTGTCATTCATGGAACAACATGCGATGACACAAGCTTTTTTATCTTTTCTGGCAGGTATTTACCGCGTATGTGCAAAACCACTTCATTGCTTGGATGTGTTTCTTCCTCGTTCTCTGTGAATATAAATATCTCATTGCCGTCAACTATAACAAATCTGCCTATGTCCAGATTTGTCTTGTTAAGCTTTCCAAACTGCTTTATCTCATTTGCTATAGTCTCATTTACATCCTTTACTGGAGCGTATAAATGCACTGTAACATTATTAGCCTTGGCCTTTTTTAGGGCCCTACTTAGCGCATAAACCTTCTTCTCAAGAGATTTTTCGGTTGTAACGACAACTATTTCACTCTTTGCCGATCCTATACTTTTCTTTATTCTGAAGTATATATTGTCCAGCCCTTGATAAGCATTCGCGACTTTCCCTTCATCAACATACTTTATTCCTTTATTGTAAAGATTTTGAAGATCTGCTAAAACCGTGCTTCCTTTAAGTTTACTTAGCTTATCTAGCTTCTGAGTTAAGGACTCCTGGGCTTTTTCCTCTAATTTTTCTATTAACTCCTCTGGAGGGATAGCAGTGTAGCTTATAGGCTTGCTTAAGTCTCTCAATATAAAACCGCCATTTTCAAGTGAAACAAGAATGTCATAGGCCCTTGACTTTGGGATATTTGCTATCTCACTAAGCTTACCGGATGTTGATTTTCCCTGCGAAAGAAGCGCAAGCCACACTTTAGCTTCATAAAGATTAAGGCCAAAAGTCCTCCTTATCTTCGCTATATAATCTTCACTGAATGATAATACCATTTTAATCACCTACCAATTAATAAGCCATAAACAAGTATATAAATCTTTCTTTTTCACCAGAAATAAAAGTAAAAAAAATAAAAAAATTATAATTATCCTTTATACCCTTGCTCTTAGTGCCCACATTCCAAATGATAGCACTATTATACCTAATATAACCTCAAACAAAGGGTATATGTATTGCGAGGGAGCAGTTGTAATGGTTTTATAGAAATAACCACTCAGAACTGCCGTTGAAACGACGGATAACAAGCCCATCACTATAAGGACTACACCAAAAGTGAATAGTATAAGTCCGAGTGCCGCATCCACCATCCTCTTCTCCTCGACGGCAAACTTTGTATCAACTTTTGCTTTCATAAATAACTTATAACACCCATGTTTAAAAACCTTTTTACATACAAAATAGAGAGATATTACTTAACAATAAATACTTTAAACAGATATAATCAATATGGAAGATGAAAAATGCGTTTTCTGCATGATAGTAAGTGGTAAAATCCCGTCAAAGGAGGTTTATAATGACCAGTCAATGATAGGAGTGCTGGATATAAACCCTGCGTCGAAAGGGCATGTAATAATGATACCAAAAAAACACTACAGCAATATCTATGAGATACCGCAGGATGAATTCCTTCAGTATGTCAGCGTATCCAGAGCTGTGGGTTATGCGATAATGCTGGCCCTCGCACCAAACAACGTAGAGATGATTTATACAAAGGAATTGACTAAAGGGAATGTAACACCACACGCGATAATACACTTGATACCAAGATATGGGGACGATACTATAAACCACATTTGGCAGCCGCAAAAAATGGAGGAAAACGATTTTATAGCTATAGGAAACTCAATAAAATCAGCAATAGAAAAAGTAAAAGGATCCGAAATGGAAAAACATACCCCTGAGCCCGTACAGGAGATTAAAAAAACTGAAGAACCAAAAAAAACTGAAGAAACATCGCCACAGATAGATATAAAAAAGAAGGTAGTGGTTTTTTAGTTTCCGCGATATTCAACGGTACTGTCATTTTCCTTATTTATCTCTTCCTTTATAGTGTCCTTTATCTCCTTGAATTCCTTCTTATCAACATCAAAGTAATCATAGAACAATGGAGTTACCCTGACTACTTTTTTCCCGTTTTCAATCACAGTTGAAACCAGCCCCTTGGATTGTAACTCCTTTATGTGCTGGTATGACACACTTCCGCGTCTTTTTACTATATCGGACTGAAACATCTTTCCGCTCATAGCTATTAAGCTTAAAGTCATAAGCACCCCTCTGCTCATATCGGTTTTTAGCGTGTCATTAACTAGGAAAAGAAGATCGCTTCTGAGCCTCATACGATAGATATTTCCTTCTGTTAGTATGTAAAAAGCGCTTTTTCTCTCACTGTATTCTCTATTAAGTGAGTCTATCGCTTTTTTTATTATAAGAGGATCCGATTTTGTGCGTTTTGAAAGCTCTTCCAGCGTGATACCATCACCGAATGAAAAGATTAAAGCTTCTACATATTCCGCTATCTTTGCCATAATAAGATTAAAGCATGCCAGATAATATTAACTTATTTAACCTTACTCATTATGTAAATCTCCTTGAAAGGCTCGTCCTGTGAGATCTCCACTTTATTCATGTTTGATATAAAAAGCAGCGGCAGAAGAGTATAAATTATCTCTTTCCTGTCATTTTTCTTTGTTATTAACTCGGAGAAAAGAACTGTCTGCTTTACCCCGAAAAGCTTGGAGAGCTTTTCCAGTAAAAACCTTATCCTGTCCTCTATCTTTATCTCCTTTAACTTAAGCTCAAAGTTTATCTTCTGTTTACTGCTGTAGCGCATCGACTCTCTTATAGTGTTTATAAGCTCAGTAAGAGTTATCCTTCTGCTCCTTGAAAGGAAAAGCTTTGATGTCACTGCAATATTGAAAGGAACTGCTTTTATGTATTTTTGCTGGCTTTCATGCTCCTTTTTCCTGTTCAACTCCAGCATCTGCTCTATTATAGTATCCGATTTCATTTTCAGAAGGATTGCTGCAGTATAGACAAACTTGCCTCCAAAACGGAAATCAACTTGATTTATTTTCGATATAAGAGAAGCAAACCTATCGGCTATCTTTACTAGATCGATATCCATTGGGTCCATTCCTTCATCTCTTATAATGGTAGTTATCAGATGCTCCCAGCCCAGCTCATCGTTCAGTATAAGCTTATATATGTCCTCGTGATCCATTTCAACCGAAGTAGTTTAGCTCCTTCGCCTTTTCCTTTTTACTGTAAAGCTTCTTTGCCATCTCCTCATACTTCTTTGAGTCTTCCGGACTCAAACTTGGTCTTACAAGCTCAAGCGCTCTTTCAAAGTCATCCCTTGTCACCTTAGTGGAGGAAATGTTGCTCCTTAGGGCGTTCATGCCCGCTTCTTTTGTAAGCCTTTCTATGTCGGATCCGACATATCCTTCGGTTTTCTTTATAAGATACTCTATCAGCTCCTCTTTATTGCCTTCTATCGGCATTTTATCAATGTAGACTTTCAGGATTTCCTTCCTCCCGCTCTCATCCGGTGGAGGAACAAAGACAATATTGTCAAATCTGCCAGTTCTAAGTATTGCAGAGTCAACCTTATCTATCCTGTTTGTTGCACCTATCACTATTACATTTTTAAGCGGTTCTATACCATCTAACTCAGTAAGCAACTGGTTCACGACCTGTTCAGTCGAGTTATTGCCCTCATAGTTAGACCTTGATGATGCTATGCTGTCCAGCTCATCTATAAAGATTATCGATGGAGAAACCTGCCTTGCCTTATCAAATATATCTCTTACTCTCTTCTCACTTTCTCCGACATACTTGTTGTATATTTCAGGCCCTTTTATCGCAATAAAGTTAGATTCCGTCTCATGCGCAACAGCTCTGGCAAGGAGAGTCTTACCAGTTCCAGGTGGGCCGTAAAGAAGTATGCCTTTAGGGGGTGTTATACCTATCTTCCTGAATGAATCAGGGTACTTTAAAGGCCATTCTATAGCCTCTTTAAGTTGTGTCTTCACTTCGTCTAATCCACCTACATCAGCCCATCCTACACTCGGCCTCTCAACTAAAACCTCACGCATTGCACTGGGTCTGACAAATCTCAGAGCTTCCCTGAAATCATCCATTGTAACCGTAAGTTTCTCAAGAACTGCCTTAGGTATGTTTTCTCCCTCCTTTACATTAAGTTCATTTATATTTCTTCTTATAACGTTCATCGCTGCCTCTTTTATTAGAGACTCAATATCCGCACCTACGAACCCATGCGTTATCTTCGATATGTAAGGCAAGTCTACCTTATCCATTGGCATGTTTCTTGTATGTATATTCAATATCTCTTTTCTGCCGTTCTCATTAGGAACGCCGAACATTATTTCCCTGTCAAATCTTCCAGGTCTACGTAAAGCTGGATCTATAGCATTTGGCCTGTTAGTTGCGGCTATAACTATTACCTTTCCGCGACTCTTCAAACCATCCATTAATGTAAGAAGCTGCGAAACAACACGGTGCTCTACCTCCCCTATGCTTTCTTCTCTTTTGGTTGCTATTGCATCTATTTCATCTATGAATATTATAGTAGGAGCATTCTTTTCTGCATCATCAAATATCTCCCTAAGTTTCTTTTCCGCATCACCAACCCACTTGCTCATGACTTCCGGACCGTTTATGGTTATAAAATGCGCATCACTTTCATCTGCAACAGCTCTGGCAAGAAGAGTCTTACCAGTTCCAGGTGGGCCGTAAAGCAGAACTCCTCTTGGAGGAGTTACGCCTAAACGCATGAATATTTCGGGATGCTTTAATGGTATCTCAACCATTTCTCTTATCTTTGAAACCTCATCTGATAACCCTCCAACATCTTCATAGCTTACATGCTTTACTCTCGCTTCCTCTGAAAGCTTTACAGGTTCAGGAGAAACATTTATGTCTGTATTTTCGGTTATTATAACAAAACCCTTTGGTCCAGTTGAAGTTACGAGAAAGCGAAGCTCGGAAAAGCCAAACTGGAATGACGGAAAGGAGGTACTGTCGAATATGTTCCTCATTATATCATCACCGAAAAAAGAGGCAAATGAAGTTCTTCCTCCGCTTCCAAGTGTTATTATATCCCCTTTTGAAACGGCCCTTTCAAGAAGCATCCTGCCTATTAATTCCTCTGCGCCTCTAAGCTGCGTGCTTGAAAGTGGTGATAGATTTACAGAATCTGCCTCGTAAACTTCCGCTTTTCTTACTATTACGTTTTCACCTATAGCAGCTTTAGCATTCTTTCTTGTGGTTCCATCCATTCTTATTATATTTAAACCTAAATCACCTGGGTGGGCTCTATCAACCTTTGCAACGGTTTTCCTGTTTCCCTCTATTTCAACGAATTCTCCAGGCCTGACACCTATCTGTTTCATCCATGCCGTGCCTATTCTTACCGAATTCTGCCCTATATCATCCTGTTGTGCTTCAGCAACCTTCAGACTTATTTCAATTCTATTGTCATCTTCCATACTTTAACCTCCTAAAACGAAAACCCTCTTTTTAGAGTAGTCTACGTTCCATTTTTTTATGAAATTTTCTACCTCCTTCTCTTTTGACGAAGGCACAAATATCGCACTCTTTGTCAGTCTTCCGCCGCCTATATTCTGAAGCAGTCCTTCTTTGCCTCTTCTGCCCAAAAAAGCGTAATTAAAGAGCATCTTTTTGCTCTGTGGAAGCTTTGTAAGATCATAAAATATCTCAGTTATCTGATTAAAGCCAAGTTTATTCAAAAACGGCTCATTATCAAATACACTCACCGCATCCATAAGATCCGAAAGCATTTTCCGTTGTATTATTTCCATCATGTCCAGAAATGTAACATCATTTCCAAAAAACTTTTCTATCCTGTTTTCATTTTCAGCGTTGTCCTCTTTGAGCACAACATAAAGCTTATTGTCCTTCTCAATTGCATCGAAAAGGCAGTCGATTACTTCCTCAGGTATTTCGTTTATTTCCATATGTTTACGATAAACCGTATGAAAAAACTAATATAAATACTTTTCGGTTCAATGTTCTTGCTTGAATTTTATACTATTCTGTTTATGAATAGGCTATTATTTTATAGTCATTAAACATTAATAAAATTTTGCTTTAAAATAGGAGATATATCAAAAAAATTCAAGATAGCAAAGCTTAAAAATACAAAAAAGATAAAGGTGCTATGGTAATTGCGACAGATGCAGGTGCTTTATATGCTATAGCCGCAGCAATAGCAATAGCAGGTGGATTAATAGGTACCGGAATGGCACAGCAGGGAATAGGTGCTGCTGGTATGGGAATAATTGCAGAAAAACCTGAGAAGTTTGGACAGGTTCTTTTCTTCTTTGTAATACCAGAGACACTGTGGATAATAGGATTCGTTTTAGGATTAATATTGCTACTGCAGATATTGTGAGGAAATTAGTATATGGGCCTTGAAAAGATAGCCGAGCACATAGAGAAAGAGACAGATACAAAGATAAAAAGAATAATCCTTGAAGCGCAGGTAAAGGCAAATCAGGAAATAAAATCCGCAAATGCAGCAGCAGATTTAATAATGAAAGAAGCGGGGGAAAAGGCAGTTGTTCTTGCAGCGGAAAAGACCAATATAGAAAAAGCGAAAACAAATGTGGAGAAAATGAAGATAATAAAAACCGCAGTCAGTGAAGCTTTTAAAGAGAGCATAAACAGCCTGTACAAATCTGAGGACAAATTCAGCAAAACCAAGGAATATGATAAGCTTATGCCATTGCTGATAAAAGAAGCAAAAAAATCACTGGGAGACGATGCGGTAATATACGTGAACAAAGAGGACTTAGAGAAATTCGGAAAGAAGGAAAAGAACTTAAAAATCTATAAAAAGAAAATTTTTGGCGTTTACGCTGAATCAAATGACGGAAAGCTTTCAATTGATATGTCTATAAGCAGATTAATACAAGAAATGGAAGATAAAATAGCTCAAAGGGTTATAGATAGGCTGGAGAAATAAATGGATTCGACATATGCTGGGTCTTACGGCCATATAAAAGCGCTTTATCTAGACTTACTGAAAAAAGATGATATAGATAGAATAAAGGAAAGCAAGAAAGAAGATTTTATATCCACGCTTTCCTCCACGACATACAAAAATGAGATAGATCTATTTTATAACCGATTTAAGGAGCCTGATATAGTTGATATAGTGGTAAACACACATTTTATAAAGAACTGCAACAACGCTCTGACACTACTTCCTGCAACCGGCAAAAATCTAGTAAGAAGCTACCTGTCAAAAATAGATATACAGAACATAAAGTTGATACTAGCGGCAAAGCTTATAGGAAAGGAAATTGAATTAACAGAAAACATGCTAACTGTAGGGAGAGGATTCCCTGCAGGATTATCAAGTCCGTTAATAAGCAAAGAGGATTATGCTAATATAATCGCACAGAAAGACATAGTAGAGACAATAAACTATCTTACAAGATACCCTTACGGAACTATTCTGCTTCCCTTCTCGGTTTCGGCTGAGCTTAGCAGAAATGTATCCGGCATGTCGCTTGCTCTTGATATAGAGTATTATAATGAATTACTGAAAAACTTTAAATTTTACAATGGAGATGAAGGACCGGTACTTCGATTTATCCAGTCGCTTATAGACCTCAGAAACATAATGACTGTTATAAAGGAGATAGAATTGAAAAAGCCGTCAAATGAACTGCTTGTGAAAGGGGGAACAATATCTCTGGAAAAATTTTCGGATCTTTCAAAGATGAATATTGAGGATATGATAAAAAATATACCATATGATCTAGAGGAAGCAAACAAACTTTACAATGAGGACAGATTGATATCAAACTTTGAAGTAGAATTAAAGAGGATCATACACGACAAGTATCTCACAGTTTTCAGGGCAAACTCCTTGTCTATTGGCGCAGTGCTTTCATTTATAATAAGCGCAGAAATAGAAAGAGATATAATAAGGTTAAGCTGGTTTAAAAAATATTATGGAATTGAAAAAAGGATTATAGATATAGGATATGGAATTTAAAAAGATCGTTTTCATAGGGGAAAGACAGGATGCGCTGGGGCTTCAATTGGCAGGTATAGACAAAACACTGTCACTTTCTGGAAAAGAAGCCCTAAATGAAGTAATTAAATTAATAAAAAACAAAGAGTATAATCTTATAATAGCAGAAGAAAGCATAAAGGAATATGCAGATCAGAATGAGATCAACCTGATAAACACCAGCGTTGACCCGCTTGTACTGCTAATACCTTCAAAGGAAGTTTTGGAGGGAAGTGAATCTTTGGAAAGTCTAGCAAAAAGAGTATTGGGGGTGGATATAACCAAATTAAAATAAAATGGAAGGAAAAGTTATAGGAATATCTGGTTCTGTTGTGACTGTTACAAATCTTGATAAGCCAAAGATGAATGACATCGTTTTTATAGGGAAGAACAATCTTGTTGGTGAAATTGTAAAAATAGAAGAAAGCAATGCAATAGTGCAGGTATATGAGGATACTAGCGGATTAAAAGTCGGGGAAACAGCAGAAGACACAGGAGAGCCTCTTTCTGTTGAACTTGGCCCAGGACTTATAGGTTCGATATTTGACGGTATACAGAGGCCGCTTGACAAGATACTCAACAAGGAAGGCACGTTTATAGGAAGCGGAGTAAAGGTTGATTCACTTGACAGAGAAAAGAAATGGCATTTCAAGCCAAAGGCTGAAGTAGGAAAGGAAGTTATGCCGGGAGAAGAACTCGGGGAAGTAAAGGAGACCTCTCTTATAAAACATAAAATACTCGTGCCTGTAAATAAAAAAGGAACCATTAAAAGCATAGTTGAAGAAGGAGAGTATACAATAGATGAAACAATAGCGGTTATTGAGAATGAAAACAAAAAAGAAGAAATAAAGATGATGACAAAGTGGCCTGTCAGAACACAGAGACCCGTAAAAGAAAAACTTGCACCAAACATTCCTTTGTTAACAGGCCAGAGAGTAATAGACACAATGTTCCCAATCGCAATGGGGGGAACAGCTGCAGTGCCAGGGCCGTTCGGGTCGGGAAAAACAGTAATTCAGCATCAGCTTGCGAAGTGGTCAGATGCCGATGTTATAGTTTACGTTGGTTGCGGGGAAAGAGGAAACGAGATGACAGAGATACTGACTACATTCCCAGAGCTAAAGGATCCAAAGAGCGGCAAACCGCTTATGGACAGAACAATACTTATCGCAAACACTTCAAACATGCCTGTTGCCGCAAGGGAAGCAAGCATTTACACAGGGATAACACTTGCAGAATATTACAGAGATATGGGATACAGCGTGGCTGTAATGGCCGACAGTACTTCAAGATGGGCTGAAGCTCTGAGAGAGCTTTCCGGTAGACTTGAAGAAATGCCAGGTGAAGAAGGATATCCTGCATATTTAGGAAGAAGGATAGGAGAATTTTATGAGAGAGCTGGGAGAGCGAGACTATTAAATGGAAAGATTGGAGCTGCAACTTTAGTTGGAGCAGTTTCCCCACCTGGTGGAGATATATCGGAGCCTGTTTCACAGAATACATTAAGAGTTACAAGAGTATTCTGGGCGCTTGATGCTTCGCTGGCAAACGCAAGACATTTTCCCTCAATAAACTGGCTTAACAGCTATTCGCTTTACAATGATGAATTGGATAATTGGTACAGGAAAAACGTAGCGGAAGACTGGCCGGAACTTAGAAACTGGGCGCTTGCTACTCTGCAAAAAGAAGCAGACATAAACGAGATAGTACAACTTGTCGGGTATGATGCACTTCCTGAAAGCGACAAACTTATACTTGATATAGCGAGAATGCTAAGGGAAGATTACCTGCAGCAGAATGCATTTGATGACATAGACACTTACGCATCAATGCAAAAGCAGTACAAGATGCTAAAACTTATAAATAAAGTATTTGATTATGAGCAGGAAGCCCTAAAAAGAAACGTTCCTATCCAAAAGATACAAGAGATACCAATAAAACCAAAAATATCCAGATTGAGATATACAAAGGAAGAGGAAATTGATGATAAGATAAAGGAGATAGAAAAAGATATGGAGGATATAAAGAAGCTAAACGGGGAGAAATGATATGGAAGAAGTAGAATATAAAACGATAGAAAAGGTAACAAACGTGCTGCTTTTTGTACAAGGAGTAAAGAATGCAGCGTACAATGAGCAGGTGGAGATAGAGCTAGACAACGGCAAGAAGGTAAGCGGACAGGTTTTGGCTACAAATGAAGAAGTTACAATAGTCCAAGTCTTCGGTGAAACCACTGGTATGAATACTCAGGATACAAAAGTTAGATTTAAAGGAACCACTTTCAAGATGCCAGTAAGCATGGATATGGTTGGAAGGGTATTTGATGGTCTGGGAAGGCCAAGAGATGGCGGTATTCCAATATTCAGTGATGAGAAAATAGACATAAATGGCAGCCCTATAAACCCTTATGCAAGAGAGGAACCTTCGGAATTCGTCCAGACAGGTATATCTTCCATAGACTGTATGAATACGCTTGTAAGAGGGCAGAAATTACCAATATTCTCCGGATCCGGATTGCCACACAACAAACTAGCTGCTCAGATAGTAAAGCAGGCAAAGATACTTACAGAAAAAAGCGGATTCTATGTTGTTTTTGGAGGAATAGGAATAAACAGTGAGGATGCAAACTTTTTTATGGATGAATTTCAAAACAGCGGAGCACTTGAAAAATCTGTTATATTTCTCAACCTTGCAGCTGAACCGTCTATGGAGAGAGTAATCCTTCCGAGACTTGCACTTACCACTGCAGAATATCTTGCTTATGAAAAAAATGCGCATGTAATTGTTATACTTACTGATATGACAAATTACGCAGAAGCACTGCGTGAGATATCCGCAGCAAGAGATGAAGTCCCGGGAAGAAGAGGCTATCCAGGGTACATGTATACGGACCTTGCAAGCCTGTTTGAAAGAGCGGGTAAAGTAAAGGGAAAAGAAGGTTCTGTTACACAGCTGCCTATACTTACAATGCCAAGTGATGATATAACGCACCCTATACCAGATTTAACAGGCTACATTACAGAAGGCCAGATAGTTCTCAGCAGATCCCTTGATAAGAGCGGAATATACCCTGGAGTTGATGTGCTGCTTTCGCTTTCAAGACTTATGAATCAGGGCATAGGAAAAGATTCTACAAGGGAAGACCACAAGAATGTTTCCGACCAGATGTATGCTGCCTACGCAAGAGGAAAAGAGCTTAGAAGCCTTACTGAAATAGTGGGAGAGGATGCACTTAGTACTATAGACAAACAGTATCTTCATTTTGCCGATGAATTTGAAAATAGATTCATAAGACAGGATTTCAACGAAGACAGGAGCATAGAAGAGACCCTTAATTTAGGGTGGGAACTTCTAAGCTCTATAGATAAATCCGAAATGAAAAGATTAAAGCCAGAATTCATCGAGAAATACGGAAAATGGAAACAATAAAGGTTACCAGAAGGGAGTTAATAGAGACAAAGCGCAAGATTAAAATGGCGGATCGTGGACTTCAGTTGCTGAAAATGAAGAGATCATCGCTTATACTTGAGTTCTTCGAGCTTGCAAAACAGGTCCAAAGCATGAAAATGGATCTAAATGGATTGCAGGCAAAAAGCAGGGAAAGCATAGAGATAGCAGATGCACTTAGTGGTAGGATAACCATAGAAAGAGTTGCACAGGAACAGAGCGAAAAAATGGCAAACCTCAAGGCTAGAAATGTTATGGGATTGATTATACCTAATATAAGCATGAATGAAAATATGGATATACTTAATAAAAATGACAGTATTACTATACCAACACCAGTATATGACGCAAAGAGCCTTTACTCTCAATTCCTGTCAATGCTTATAGAGATAGCTGAGAAAGAAACTGCAATGCGAAAACTGCTAAATGAAGTCTACAAGCTTAATAGAAGGACAAACTCGCTAGAGAATGTCATAATACCAAGATGGCAGGAAAAGATAAAATACATAAAACAAAGTCTTGATGATATGGAAAGAGATAGATTAGTGTCCATAAAATTTATCAAGAAGATTCACAGCTGATATGGAATCTATAGAAACTCTGCAAAGGATAAAGGAATTAGAGGAAAATTCGGAAAAGAAGGTAAAACAGGCCGAAGACAAAGCTGCAGAGATAATAAAAGAAAGCCTTGATAAAAGCCAGAAAAAGATAAGAGATACAGAGAAAGAGGCAAAGGATATTATAAATAATAAAGTAGAGAAAGAGGAAAAGGCGGCATTAAATGAAAGAGAGACTGAGATAGCAGAAGCAAAGAAAAAAGCGGAGAAGATAAAGCCGCTAGAAAAAGATGAAATGCTTGAGATATTCAATGAAATACTAAAGGAGGCCTTTGATCTGTGATGTTTCTTCCAAGTAAAATAGAAAAGATAAGGATATTGATCTCAAAAAAGTATTATGATGCCGTAGTTACTTTACTCGGAGAATTGGGATTCCTTCAGATAGAAATACTTGAAAATGAGAGCAAAAAAATATTAAATGATTACAAAGAGCTTGATTATGACAGGATAAACAAATACGCACAGAAAATAAAAAGCCTTGAAGGAAGCCTTATAAAGAAAAGCGCGGGAAACATAAAATTAGACAGTATAGATGAAATTTTCCGTGAGGCGGACAAAATAAAGATATACGATGAAGTAAACGAGATTAAAAAAGAGGAAGAAAAAATAAACGTGGAGATAAACGCAAGCGATTCAATACTCTCTATCATAGAGATGATAGAGGATTTCAACAAAGATTTAAAAATACTAAACGGAAACCGGCTT
This sequence comes from archaeon, assembly GCA_037443005.1. Classification (GTDB taxonomy): domain Archaea; phylum Nanobdellota; class Nanobdellia; order Parvarchaeales; family Parvarchaeaceae; genus Parvarchaeum. The sequence goes on along the minus strand of JBBIPE010000001.1, from coordinate 25,144 downwards.
GAATCCTTTATTATAGCAAAGAAAAAGGACAATTCTTTCATTGAAATATTAAAGAACGATGTGGAATGTGAGTTATCGGAGTTGTCAAAATCATTCATAGTAACGATAGAAAAACATGACAGAGAAAAGATAGCTGCCATCGCAAAGAAAATAGGTGTAAGCCTTATAAAAGTGCCTGATTTAAACGGAAAACCTGTAGAGATAAAGGAAAAAGAGAAAAAGACAGTAAAAGAGGCTCTGGAAAAACTTGGAAAAATAAATGAAAGACTGGACAAGATCTCAAAAGCACATTATAAAATGGTTGCAGCACTTAAGGAATATCTGGATATAGAAATGAAAAAAGCGAGTATTATACCAAAGGTAGGATCAACAAATTACACTGTTGTAATAGAAGGGTGGATAGAGAATAAAAGAGTAACAGAAGCAGAAGCGGAACTTGACCGAATAAGCAATGGAAACTTCGTTCTTGAGAACATAAAAACAAAAGAGGAACCTCCTACAAAGATGGAAAACCCCGTTTCCTTCAAGCTATACGAATTTTTCATACGCTTTTATTCCATTCCTAAAAGCAGCGAGATAGACCCTACAATATTCTTCGGAATAGCCTTTCCTATATTCTTCGGCCTGATGGTGGGAGATGCAGGTTACGGTGCGACTTTTCTTATTCTTAGCTTATGGATTATACACAGAACAAATCACCCTCCTAAAAAAAGCCATATACCCAGAAAACTTGCGAAATTTGTCAGGACAATAATCAGTAAGAACAGCCTGATGATGATAATGAAAGCTATAATCCCTGGATCGATAATCGCAATAGCATTGGGTATTATATTCAACGAATATTTCGGATTCGCCCTTCCATACACCCCTATTTTCAGCGTCACAAAAAGCGTTGCAACACTCCTTCTGATATCAGGATGGATAGGTGTGGGGATGGTTTCCTTTGGCTTTGTTCTCGGTGCTATAAACCACATATACAACAAAAATCTGAAAAAGGCTGTGGGAAGGATAGGCTGGCTTCTTGTAGCATGGGGCATAGTGATAGTTGGTTTGGCCGTGCTTCACAAGGAGAGTATAGGACTTTCAAATCTTGAAGCAGTAGGTAGTTACATCTCAATAATAATAGGGATAGTATTGGTACTTAGATCTGAGGGTGTGCAGTCTTTGATGGAGATACCTTCTGTAATAAGCCATATACTATCATATACAAGGCTTGTCGGCATACTTTTGGCTTCCGTTATACTTGCACAGGTGATAAACTTGATATTTGTATCAAGTTTAAGCGGTTCGATACCTTTCATAATCGGCGGGGTTGTTATACTGGTGTTTGGACAGCTGTTCAACATTGTAATAGCCTTATTTGAAGGAGGTATACAGGGCGCAAGGCTTATTTATGTAGAGTTCTTTTCAAAGTTCTACGAAGGGAATGGTAACATGTTCAGGCCGTTTAAGATAGAACGAAAAAACACTGGCAATATATACGCTAAAAACAAATAATAGTATAAATTTCAATTAAAGAGACTAGGCTATTTTGTTCCATCATACAATGCGATGAAGCTATTTAGCTCAGGATATGGGATCTCTAATTTACTTTGTTAAGGCTTAAATTGGATGCTATATTCAAAAAATAATGTTAGAGTGGTTATCAAAAAATAATAGGCTGCTTTTTCTGGCAAAATCATTGAGGGTCTTCGGATTCGGTTTTCTGAGCATAATCCTTCCGTTATACATGCTGCATCTCGGATATTCTGCCTTAATAATTGGTATAGTCCTTTCATCTGCAGTTTTAGGCAGCGTGTCATTTAATTTGATAATAAGCAAATTTTCGGATTCTTTCGGAAAAAGGAGATTTTTGATATTGTTATCAGCACTTATGGCCGTTTCTGCGCTGTTAATGGTAGCAGATATTGATGTTGCTCTCTTCATACTTGCAGCGTTCATCGGATCTGTAAGCGTTACGGGAACGGAAACAGGACCTTTCCTGGCAATAGAACAGTCCTCCATAGCTACTCAAGTTGATGAGAAAAAAGGACAAAGGCATATGGGATTTACAACTTCCTGGGTTACTCTGCGGCTGCTGTAGGTGCGCTGTTCAGCGCAGTCCCCACCTTGTTTAAAAATCCGCTATTTGGATACCACATTGCACTTTATATTTACTTTGCCATATCAATCGCATTGATCTTAGTTTATATGCCGCTAAGCAAAACCATAGAGACTCCGAAAAAAGCGGTAAATATCAAAATATCAAGGGAAACAAGAAAGACAATAATCAAATTATCAGCGCTGTTTTCAATCGATGCCTTCGGTGGCGGTTTCATACTTCAAAGCCTGCTTACCCTGTGGTTCAATTCCAGATACGGCCTTAACCTGAATTCTCTGGCCTTGCTTTTCCTTACAACTAATATTATAACTGCAATATCGATTCTTCTCGCACCTTACGTCGCGAAAAGAATAGGTCTTTTGAAAACCATGGTATTTACCCACATGATATCAAATGTTGCACTGATAATAATACCGCTTGCGCCTTCCCTTTTTTACGCAGTTGGTTTTCTATTCTTAAGACAGAGCCTGTCACAGATGGATGTGCCCACAAGGCAATCATACACTATGGCGATAGTAAAGCCCAATGAAAGGACCGCAACTGCAGGTATAACAAACACGCCGAGAAGCATAGCCCAGGGCATAAGTCCTGCTATTTCAAGTTATTTTATAGGGACTTTTCAGTATGCTCTCCCGTTCTTTCTATCCGGCTCGATAAAGCTATTTTATGATGTCCTTATCTTTCTAAGTTTCAGGAAAATAAAGCCACTGGAAGAAAGAAAGAAATAGACATCACAGTATTCCTCTGCTCTGCAGGCTGATTTCAGATAAAATATAATATAAGTGAGGACACTACAGATTCAAGTATCTGACCTAAAAAAAACCAAACTTGCCATAGTGGAGATATATCTGTCCTTTGATGACATAAGAACGAATGTTACTATTGGCCGATGAAAGGGATCAACATCAGAAGAGAGTATGCTTTATTTTCATCCTTCAAAGTAAGAGTATACAAAACCGCTATTAAAGTACCTACAAAAAATGGTACTGCGGATATGAAAATCCAAAGAGGACTGGCCCTGACTCTAATTACTGAATCTGGAGATCCCACAGTCATTTTGCTTTGACTTTATTTCCGAATGCCGTTGTCAATATACCCACGTACCTCTGGTAGGTATCAAGCTTCTTTTTCTTGACCTCTGGATTCGCCAGCTTATATTTGAAGGACTTCCCACCAGATTTCAGAACTATCTGTTTTCTGTCTATTATTACGGATTCTACGCTGGCATTACCCAGAACCACATTATCAGGTTTTTGGGCTATTAAAGAATCAAGATCAGATTCTGCTAACTTCTTTGTTGTCTCTTCAATGTCCTCCTTTGAGATTTTATTCGCCGCTTTTCTCCCGAAAGCTCCGAAAACATAAGAAAACCCGACAGACACCGCAGTTGACGACATACTGCTCGCATCAAGTATAAATGTCCTTTTGTCAGTAAAAACGATGCTTTTTCTTTTCGGTGCTATTATACCGAAAGAAGTCAGATTATCTATATAACCTATAACATTTTCCCCTTTCATTAATTATAGAAAGAGATAATCATTTATATATATCTGGATGATGTTAACTAAAAGATGGCATTATTTTAAATATTGTTAGCATACACTTATATTATGGAATGCATTTTTTGCATGATAGCCAGCCACAACGCAGAAGCTAAGATTATATATGAAGATGACGCTGTTATTGCTTTTCTTGATGCGAATCCGGTCAGCGATGGGCATACATTAGTTATACCAAAAAAGCATTATGAAGACATTTTCGGTATAGACACAAAAACCATCGAAAGGATAGCTGCTGTAACCAAGAAAATAACAAAGATATACAATAATTCACTGGGAATTGATGCTGTAAACCTGCTAAATGCTTCCGGCAGAAGTGCGCAACAGAGCGTCTTTCATTTTCATCTCCACATAATTCCGAGACATGAAAATGACGGTTTAGATCTATGGTTCCACGGTGACCATAGAAATAATTCTAACATTGATGAAATGCTCAAGAAGATAAGCTAGAGCAATAAGAATTTGAATGACAACTAAACGATAAATTCATGCGCCTTGAAAAGGCAGCAGTCTGTAACCCCGATTTGGGATAATTTCTTTAAATAGTATAGTATATTAGTTTTACAATGGTCAAACGGTCGAAGAAAGAAAGCAGTGCACTTCTATACACCGCGGTAGCTGCAATGTTGTTGCTGGTATACGCTATCTCATTCATTAGTTTCGGCTCAATCCTACAGAAATCTAGTATACTCCTGGGAGCTTTCGTGCTTTTCCTAGTTGCTGTGATAAGCATCCAAAAGGTTTTAATGGCCCTTCAATTTGTAGTGGTAGCCGGCGCGGCAGTTGGATTTTTACAGCTGCAACCAGTCTACGCACTCATAATAATGCTGTTTATCGCTGTATTGATGGTAATTTATCTGTTTTCGATAGAGCACTATAAAAAGGAGCCAATCGGCACCATAGGTAGTTTCGGTTTCATCCTATTAGCATAGGACTTTCGTTCAATACTGGCTCAAATCCATTGATTACCGGTGCGGCATTGGGTTTTGGAGCTATAGCTATAGTCATATACTCGGCGACAGCGTTCTTTTTTTATCGCATAAAATTGCAGCTAGTATGGGTCGTACTAAATATAGCATTTGCAATAAGTCCGTTGATACTATTCTTCCATAGTCTTTAGATTATCATTGATTTAATATGAAAGAATAGTTGTCTTATTCTTGAAGTATAAATACGTATTATATGTTCTGTCTAAGCTTTTAATGAAGTAAAAACAGTTTCTGCAGTATCCTTATCAAATTTAGCAGAATAGGCTGCCAGTTTCTTTTTATCTATCCTTTCTGCCGCATTCTTCAGTATATCTCTGTCTAGTTTAAGACCAAAATACTTGAAATCCAATATAGTTTTTTCCACATCAGAAACAGGCAAGTATATATTTTCATACTTGATTAAATCGAAGCCAAACATGTATCTGCTGTTAATCCTGCGTATATTCACATTGCTTTCCAGTATTTTTCTCATACCAATACGAACATTCCTGGATGTGATTATATTAACATTAGTTTCCTGCTCCCATAAGTTGTGTAAACTGAGGGCGGTATAAAGACCCAAGTAAGCAGGTCTGAAACAGAATACTGAAATCATCGGGTCATCCAGTTTGGTGTAATAACCTCGCACTAATCTCTTTATTTCGCCTCTTTTCGTGAGATTATGAAGCATAAGTCTGCTATAGCCACTGCCTGCGACAGTTTCCACGTCCCTGGTGCTAAAAACCGGCGTACTAGAAAAAAATTCTCTTAGTTCTTTGATATGTACTATTTTGCCCATAATTTCAATCTTCCTACCATCTCATCCACGGTCGGCACAGCACCAGTAAGTACTAATGAAGACAATGTATCAGTATCGACTGGCATGATAAATCTTGAGGTGAGTGGATTTATATGTCTCCGCAGAGATTCGTCCGCATCCGCTATACTAGATAGAAAATACATATCATAAAGGTCCCTGATTTTCTTTCTGTCAAGATAAGTGACAATCTTTTCAAGCATGAGCTCTTTTGGAGTAAGCGTGCGTACAAAGATAAACGTCCCATCGCTCATCTCATATTTCACAGGCGTTCCCACTACATGCTTGAATACGGCCTCGAAAGCAACATGCTCTCTATCATATGCGAAGGCTGAGAAGATGGAAGTCTTTGATTTTTTGAATTTTATTTTTTCTAATCCACGTGTTTCAAGTTCATGAACAAACACACCAAAATTGGCGTTCTTATCATCTGGATCCAGATAAACATCAATGTCCTCCGAGAACCTATTTCCACCGTAGCATCTCCAAAGGGCAGTGCCACCGTGTATAACCGCATTTGGAAAATGTGCATACAGCGATACAACAAGAATATCCTGTGCTACCGCCACCTTTCTGTGTCTGGCTATCCTTAGCCTGTTAGTTATCGGCAAAGCTGTCATATCAGTGTTATATACTGATGTTATATATAAATATAACTTCGGTATAAAATATATAACTTGTAACCGCTTGAGTACTACAACATAGAAAAGGCTAAAGTAGTCAATTTATTTTAACATTTTAATCTTTTTTAGCGTCTTAATAGTATCATAATCATTCTGTGGTAGATGATTCCCAGATTACTCCCACTCTACTCCCAAATGACTCCCGCATTACCCCCGCATGCTTGGGCCACAGCTTAGGCAGGGATTAGGCTTTTCTTTGGGATCTGGGTAGGCAGGAGTCCGTTTAAGAATGAGACATCATATACCCCTTTCACAAGTTAGCGGGTCGAGATAGGTCTGGCATTGACCGCAATTACATCTGCGATATTTTACTACGGCGCTTTGTTTATACCTTGGATTTATATCCCATTGATAGCATCTATAGCGCTGTTCGTCTTGTATATACTAGGGATAGATTATATTATCAGGAAGATAAGAAACTTCTTTGACTGGGTATATCTGAGAAGAATAGCAAAAAAACGCAATTAAGTCAGACGACAGATTAGAGAAAATTTCAAATTTATGGTATAAAATAATCAGCTAATAACTCCAAAATTTACATCATGTGGATTACCGTTTAAGTTATGTCCACTAAAATCCTTAGCCGTTCCATTTAATGGGTAATAAGCTACTAGGTTGTTTGAAGGCAGCGGAGAGAAAGTTGGGCTTAGGTATATCTCATTTATCTGTGTCTGTGAAAGCGAAGTGTTATAAATTTGAAAGTCGGATATTTGCCCGTTAAACCAACAGCCTGGTGATGTACAGCCCCCTTCAGTCCAGAATAACTCACTAAAACTAAAATCATTCTCGGGAAACTGTGTGCTTGTCAAGACTTGAGTTCCAATATTTTGTGCATCCACATAAAAATTAAATGTCTTAGAAGGAGCGTTATAATCTATCGTATAAAAAGCCCACGTGTATTGATCGTGGCTTTGTTGTGAGAAAGCTGATCCAACAACATTTTGACATGCAAAACTACCGCTTACATTTGTCAGCGTCCAGCCAAGACCCACAAAGCCTATGGAATTTGTACCGCCAGCCATATAGACCCCATCAGTACAACCAGTTGTGCCCCAAGCAAAGTCATTACCATCGCTGTTGGTATTCGCTTTAATCCACAAAAGGACTGTAAAGGAGGTCTGATTTGCATTTATTGGAATATTTGAAAAAGATACATAAGAGCTGTAATTAATGGAAGAAACTCCCTGATAAGGAATAATATTAGATGAGACCGTTCCGGTTATCGTCCCTGTAGAAGTATAAGGCCCTTCTAATACCTGCGTAGGCTCTGTGTAGTATACTGTAGATTTAATAGAAAATCTTGAACCTGCGCCCCCAGTACATACATTTGGAATATAAAAGATGTATGTTCCTTGGGGAGTAATAATCTTATTTGGATGAATTATTTGAATGGCTCCATTGGATGTAATATTTATCTCCGTTATATTAATTGTATAGCCTAGATTATCTCCAAGTTCAATTCTCAATCCGCTGTTCATCATACACTGTGCTGTCACGCTGCCCAAACCAGAGAATCCTGTTATCGTTGTAGAGATACTTGATGAGGGATTGAATATCCCAAAAGAGTAAAGAATAACGGCTACGATGACTATTATTAGTATAGCCCAGCCATAGGTCATCATATACTCTAAAGCAGACTGAGACTTCCTTATACCAGTCATCTGATTGCGCATGATGGCATGCTTAGGACGTCTTCCCATGCACATTCTATGTTTTTTTTTATTTAAATGTTTTGACGCCGGGAAGACGCCTGCCGTTAAAAAAGTTAAAGAGTTAGTTAGTATAATTTCCTGAAAATCCTATTATACTTACTAAAAACTAGACCCGTTAGGATTTAGACTAATAAATTAGTCCAATTTCTGGAAGATATCATTATCCCATTTATAATATAGCCCTGACCGGATTTGAACCGGTGTCTAGGGCTCCAAAGGCCCTCGTGCTTGGCCGCTACACTACAGGGCTTTAACAGGCACAATACAAGTTATATACGGCGCAAATATAAAACTTAAATAGATTGAAACGCAAGCATTTAAATGTTATTAGAAATATTGCTCTCTGCAGTAATAGCATTTGCAGCGACTTTGATAAGCGGAAGATTCATAATCCCATTGCTTGTAAGGGCAGGCCTTGTAGCACAGGATATAAACAAGATTAAACGGCCTATTTTACCGGCAAGCGGAGGATTTCTTTTGATTATAGGATTATTTGGCGGCATAATGTCGTTGATTGCTGCCTTTAATTATATAATAAAAGCAGATTTTAACCCGGAAATTCTTCTGCTTGGTCTATCCTCAATAATAATAATTTCCCTTATAGGGTTTGTGGATGATATATCCGGCGGAAAAATAAGGACTTCAATGGCCGATATAAAAAGAATGGCAAAAAATTACTCTTTATTTAATGGAGGGATAAGACAATGGCAGAAGCCAATACTTACACTAATAGGCGCAATACCACTTATGGTATTTTTCTTAGGAAGCACGGTTTATATTCCATTTATAGGAAACTTCACAATAAATCCTACTATATATATAGTATTTTTAATACCTATCGCAGTTGTATTTGCTTCAAATGCATACAACATGCTTGAAGGGTTGAATGGCATTGCTGTTCAAATGGGTTTAGTGGTTTTCGCTGCCTTCTCAATAATGGCTTACCATACACAAAACTACAATGGATTTGCTCTTTCTGTCATCATGTTCGCAGTGCTTGCAGGGTACATGTATTACGGTAAATACCCTGCAAAAATAATACCTGGAGACAGCCTTACATACCTTATTGGAGGAGCTGTAGCAGCAGTTGCAATAATAGGTAACATGCAAGTATTCGCCCTAGTTCTTTTGATACCTTGGATTATAGAATTTTTCCTTAAAGCAAGAAAGAGGTTCCATGCAAGTTCCTGGGGATTAATACAGAAGGATGGCAGGTTGAAGTCATCTTATGGTAGAAATATATACTCTCTCACACATATTTTCCTGAGAACCGGAAAATACAAAGAATGGCAGATTTCATTTTTCCTAACATTAATCGAGATTTTTATAGCCATTATAGGTTTATTTGTTTTCTGGGGAGCTTAACTGGAAAGAGTTAAATTTAGCAATAATCTAAAAAAGATATGGAAATAATACCGATGGGAAACACTACTGTCCAGTATGAGGGCATACTTGACGATCAGAAGTTCTATAATTTTCTTAAAGATCTGTTTATTTCGGCAGGATACTCTGTAAAGGAAACAAATTATGTTCAGTTTTCTGGTGCAAATTATGTTATAAAATGGATAGCTATGAAGGTTATAGATGACTACATGGCATACAGGATAACAGTCAACCTGGATTACAGGAATATACAGGAAATCATGGCAACGAAAGACGGCAAGCAGGTAAAAGCCAAAACTGGAACGGTTCAGGTACAGCTTGTAGCGGATATACTTGTTGACTATTTGAACAAATGGACAAAGGGTGTATCAAAGCTCGTAAGGCCGCTTTATGATAAGATGAATGAAGAAGTCCTGACACAGAGAAAAACAGCATTTGAAAGCGACATTGAAAGCATAAAAAGCTCAATCCAGTCAAATTTCAACCAGTAATCATGCAAAGCCTTGTCTCACTGGATATAAAGAATCTTCTTGATGAGATTTCCTACATAAACAACGGCTTTATAAGAAACATAAAAAGCGGTAAGAATGAGATCTATTTTCTCATTTATAGAGGAAAGGAATATTGGTTAAAAATAGTACCGGGAAGCTATCTTTGTATAGTGGATTCAAAGCCAGAAGAAACCATTGATTTTGGGTTTACTGTTACATTGAAAAACGCACTCAAAGGCAAAAAAATGGCTTTTTCAATGCACAATTCAGATAGGATCCTTGAGATAAAAACTGATAAAAATACGCTCATAATAGAGATGTTCTCAAGAGGAAACGTAATACTTGTAACCGCTGGTAAGATTGAAAGAGCCCTTTTTCAGAGAAGCTTTGAAAGCAGGACAATAAAAAGCGGCAGCGAATACATCTATCCTCCAGGAGGAAAACACAGCTTCTCAGAAATGCTAAATACATTTTCTGATATTTTGTATTCCTCGGACAAGGAAAGCACGGTAAAATGTCTTGCTATAGATTTTTCTTTAGGAGGAGAATATGCCGAGGAAGTGTGTTTCAGATCTGAAACAGAAAAATCGAAAAAACTAGCTGACTTAACAGAAGAAGATGTGTCAAGACTAAAAAAAGCGTTTGCAGAGATTTTAGATGAAAAGAAACCAAACATAATCGACGGAAGAATTTTTTCGGTCATAGAGCTTAGGCATTTGAGCGGAGATAGAGAGTACTTTGGAAGTATAAATGAAGCTGTAAGTAGGTTATTTGAAAAAAGAGATGAAATCAAAAACAGTTACAACCCTATAAAAGCCGAGATTGGCAGGGCAAAGGAGAAGCTTGAGGATTACCAGAAAACTATAGATTACATAAACGATAATTACGAAAAGCTTCAAAACGCCATAACTCTTATAAGGGATTCATCCAAAACTCTAGAGGAAAGAAAAATTAAACTCAAAGAGGCAGGTTTTGAGATAAACGGCAAAAACATCATATCTACAGAAATGCCGCAATTGCAGATTGATATCACAAAAGACCTGAGGTATATACTTTCTGGGCTTTATGATAAGGCAAAAAGACTGAAAAAGATAGACATAGAAAAGATAAAAAACAAAGTAAACACTGTAAGAAGGTTAAAGGTTATCACAGGCAATGACTGGTACTCTAAGTTCAGATATTTCAAGACTTCAAGGGGTAAACTAGGAGTAATCGGTAAAGACTTAAATCAGAATGAAGCGCTAATCCAAAAACATACTGAAAAAGGGGATATTGTCGGCCATGCAGATATATTCGGCAGTCCGTTTGGAGTGATAAAATCAAACAATAAAGAGATAGAGAAAAAGGAGATTGAAGAGATGGCCTCTATGATAGCCTCATACTCATCTGCATGGAGAACAGGTGCTGCAAATCTTGATGTCTACTTTATTAAGCCAGAACAGGTTACTAAAAACCCTCCTTCGGGAGAATCCCTCAAAAAAGGAGCATTCTACATAGATGGAAAAAGAGATTATATAAAGAATACACAGCTAGGCGTGTATATATCATTTGACTTTGATGAGGAATCGGTGCGTATAAATGTAACGCCTTATGATCCTGACAAACCTTTTTTCTTCCTTAGGCCGGGAAGCAAAAGAAGAGATGAGATAATAAGAAAGATTAATAGATCACTTTCACAGAAATATAATTTTGAAGTCAACGCAGATTATATAGATAGATTAATGCCACAGGGCAAATCATTTATAGAAAAAGTCAAATTATTTTGATGAATGTTCTATTATAAACTCTTCTATGGCTTTCTTCTTAGCAAGCTTTGTTATAAAACCAGCAACTTTGTTCCTGCTTCTCTTCTGTGCTGAAACCACTTTGTTCAATGCAAGTTTGTTGCTTTCAAAATCATCAGTGAAAAGATTTTTGTAGTCTCTCAGTACCTCTAAAGTAGCGTTCCTTATCTCTTTTCCCCTTATTCTTCCCATCCGTTATTATAGTATATAGCATATTTAAATATTTTCATTTTGGGTATTTTTACAACTTTAACCAACATCCATATTTATCAGCAAAGTTAAATATAAGAGCAATTTAAAATTAATTTATATGCCTAGGTGGCTCAGTGGCAAAGCGTCTCCTTGGTAAGGAGAAGATCGCGAGTCCGATTCTCGCCCTAGGCTTAATCTTCCAGTAGAGCGAAAAGTGCTAAGTTGAAATAAAGCCATGTGACATATTATCACTTAAACCTCAACTTTTTACGGTTTCTGTATCGTATGTTATACAGTATAATCGACCGCATTAACCTTTTCTACGAGAAAACGAAGAAATTGCTCTACTTACGGCTATGGCGCTTAGATAATTTTATAAGAAAAATCAAGTAACGCCCAATAGCTTCACGCTGTATAAAATCGCATCCAGCGTCTTCGACGATACAATCGGCTTGGTGCTCTTTAGGGCCAAACTTAGAATCACAAGCGAATTTATCAACACCCAGAAATTATATAAGATTACTGAAAGCACGAAATATAGAAATCAAATTAAGACAATTTTGCCTTTATCTATATCCGAACCTTCTTTCATATTCTTTATGTGGTAGCCATTCAAGTACTATTGTTAGAACTTCTACTTCATTTGCGGCAATAGAATACAGCAGTCTCCAAGCGCCACTAAGATTATATTTTCTTAAGTTGTCTATGCCATATTTTTCCATATATATCTTTGGTATAAGCCTGTTTGGTATGCGAATACCGCACTCTGGATTTTTTCTTATGTCATAAAATGCCTTTCCTATAGACTTATACAAATTTGGATTTTCACTCTTAACATTTTCAAGTTCTTTTTCAAGTCGACTCTTCCGCAAAAACAAGTTTAATCTCTTTATTTGTTTTCATCTTATAAGCAGCTCTTTTTTATCGTATCTTTTTACTAATTTAGGATTCCAAATCCAAACTATGGTACCGTCTCTATCTATTATAATCTTGTTAGCCTCTTCAAGATATTCTATTATTATATTAAATGTCTGATACATAACTTTTTTCTTCAGCGATAGCCATAGCTGTCTTTTCGATGGATACTCCTTCGCTGTTCTTATCGCGTCTTCTACCATCAATACCGTATCAAGTCTTGGGTAGTGAATCGGCTTCGTTTTAGTGTTTATCATGACTATTATATAGAATTATATACTATATAAACTTATCCCCGCCGCTGGTTTCGTAGAAGTTCATCAACAAAAGGCAGTTGTTTGTATTGATTTAAGGTGAATATACTGTTGGCATTTCTAAAAACTTCGATAGTGTGAGTGTAGGCGGTTGACTCTTGTAGAATGCCTTTAAAGGCTTACTGCTTAAAGTTTGCAGAGTTCATTGGCGTTTTTACACATTTAGCTATACTATCTATTAAGAAACTATTTTTAGTATTAGCTTGTAGAGATTGTATATGAGAATATACAAGATTAATGCTAAATTTGTTATAATACCATTGTCGGTTGTAATTATAATCATATTTTTTATTTATTTGACCGGATATCACCCTGTGAATATATTCCAACCGATAATAAATGTTACTTCCATAAAAAACAGCACTGGACTAATGCAAGCAGTGCAGAAAGGGGTTGAAAACCATTCTAAATTCTACCTAGAGTATTCAGCGGAGGCTAAACTTGCAGTTCCGATACCAGTGGTATATACCGCCAGCATGGATATCTACAGGAACGGCAGCATTATCAGGATGTCATTTGTAACTGAAAACCTTGCGGAGTTGATAGGGCAATCCTCTGTAAATGAAACATTCAATTCAACCTCTTTATACAACGGCTCCGGTTTTGTTCTATGCACTTCTGGTAATACAAAATGCGTATACAAAAAGGCAGCTCAAGATGATAATTTTTCAACAGAGATAGCATCTGCCATTTCAGGCATGTTAAATAAGAATTTCCTCTTCAGCCCTTATTTAAAGATTATGTCGGAGAATTACACTATAAACAACACTAATGACTTTGTATTTTCCTATAAATATACTCAGGATTACAATGGGGAAAAATGCGGTTATATGGATATGAACTCTACAGCTTCGTTCACAAAAAACAGTGGAGGACTAAGCTTAAACGGGGATATATGTGTATCAGAATCGCTTGGTTTGCCAGTTTACGGCAATATAAAAGTAACTTACAGCGGTTTCGTAATATCCATATCCTTCAGTTCTTTGCTTAAAAAATAGAATTTATATTTATTAAAAATCAACTGCAGCCAGATAATTTATCAAGGTCTACAAAAGATAGATTTGAGCTATCAAAATCAACCAACTATTTCATATTTCAGAAGATCAAATGCATCAAATATAATTGTATACATATTTTGAGAGTTCCAGCTATTCTCTATAAGCTTGCTGCTCCAGTTATCAATCTGCTCGATAAGAATCTTTTACTGCAGTATACAATAAATACGCCTGTTTAAAGAGGAACAATTTAAAGTATAAAATATTAGAATAATGATTAAACCATCCCTTAATTCGACAGAAAACTAAGGCATCATTCAAATTATGTCTTCTTCCGCAACTACTACAAAATCTCCGATTGAGATAACTGCACTGTACGGGATTTCCTCATAGCCACTTTCATCCTTTTCAAACTGGAATGTATTAGCATATGAAGTAGCATTCTTTATTGACAGATAAACGAGTTCACCTGTTCTAACCTCATATATAAGATCCTGAACCACACCTATTTTCTTACCGCTTTTTCCGACAACGGTTTTGCCAACAATAGTCTTCGCATCTATTTTTTCGCCCTTAGTTACTCCTGTCATAATCAACCTCCTTATAAACCTAAATAAGATTCACCTTTAATATAGATGTAGAAATTGAAACTTAAAAAGCTTTACTTATGGGAATAAATAAAGGATTTATAAGCTCTTTTTCTATCTCTTGAATATGAAATAACTGTCATTTTCTATTTCGCCTGTTTCAATGGGATTTAAAACTGAAAGATCTATACCTGAGGCTTTTAAAACAGAGATTACAATGAAACCGCCCTCCTTAGCCAGGGAAAACATCTTTTCTATAATATTTTCACGCTCCTCCTCCTTTATATCCTGCAGAACAGTAATACAAAAAACAAAATCAAATTTTTCATCTGTATTGAAATCCTCTATCTTCTTCCTTATAAGCGAAACGTTCTTAAGTTTTCTTTGTACGATAATCTCTGACATATCGGAAGGCTCAACTGCAGTTATCTTATTATCTGTAAGTACGGTTTCAAGTATACCTGAACCTGCTCCAACATCAAGTATTTCCGCGGATTTTGGTATTTCAAATTTTGAAAGCAGAAAACGTATCTTCTTTATCTGCTCCTCAAAGTAAAGCTTGTCATAACTGCTCTTTATTGCATCATAATATATTATAGAGTCCATCAGTAAGATTTTGCAAAGTATGCATTGAAAATGGCTGGCTTACCACAGAATATGCATTCTTTGCTTATTAATTCCTCCTTCTCCAAAGGTATTAAACGTGAGGTTGCCCCTGTCTCATTCTTTATATTCTCCTCACATTCTGGGCTTCCACACCATGAAGCTTTTACTATAAACAGATTATTCTTTACCTCGTTTATCATATTCTCTTTAGAGTTTTCCACCTTTATCTTCTCTTCTAATTGTTTTCTTGCATTAGAAAGCATAAATCCATGTATATCCTCAAGTTTGTCTTTTATTTTGTTTAAATCTTTAAAATCAACAGAAAACTGCTCCCTGTTTATCCTTGTCTTCACAAAGATAGATTTTGATTCAATCTCTTTTTTCCCTATCTGTATTTTTAATGGTATGCCCTTCATATCACTTTCATTTAGCTTCCATCCCGGTGAAACATCCTCCCTATCAAGCAGCAGTGTCCTTATACCAAGCTCATTAAGTCTTTTTTCTACTTCCTTTGAGTATTGGATCACCTTTTCCTTTTCTTCCTTCATTATCGGTATTATTGCGCACTGGTAAGGAGCTATATGAGGTGAAAGAACCAAACCATTATTGTCACCATGAACTAAAACCATTACGCCTAAGGAACGCATAGATATACCCCATGAAGTCTGAAAGGGATATTTTAGCTCATTGTTTTCATCCAAGAATTTTATATCAAATGACTTTGAAAAATTCTGACCAAGATAATGAGAAGTGCCTGCCTGCGACATAAAATTATTTGAAAGAACCGCTTCTATTGTATATGTAGAGACTGCCCCCGCAAACTTCTCGCTCTCGCTTTTCCTACCCAAAAGAACTGGCACAGCCAGCATTTCTTCCATAAATTGTTTGTATATTCCTATTATTTTCCTAGCATTTTCATCGGCCTCTTTCTCTGTTCTGAATACGCAATGGCCTTCTTGCCATAGAACTTCTCTGCCCCTTAATAAAAGCCGAGTCTCCTTGGTTTCCCACCTTACCATTGAATTCCACTGGTTTATAAGAAGCGGAAGATCTCTATAGCTTTTTATCCATTTTGAATAACTGTCATACATTATGGTTTCAGATGTCGGCCGTATAGCCAACCTCTCCTCCAATTCTGTATCACCACCCATAGTAACCCATGCAACTTCTGGATTGAATCCTTTTACGTGTTCCTTCTCCTTGGATAGTATGCTTTCCGGTATCAACAAAGGAAAGTAAGCGTTTTTTACTCCCATAGACTTAAAATTTGAATCAAGGTATGATACACTCATTTCCCACATTTGGTAACCGTATGGCCTATAAACTGCAAACCCCTTTATTATAGAAAAGTCAACCATTTCGGATTTTAGAACGACCTGATTGTACCAGGCCATTATATCCGCTTCTTTTTTTGCTTCTATCCCATCAACCATTATCCTTTAAAATGAATTTTAATTAATAAAGTTTTATGTCAAAAATTTTGCATTGAAATAGCTCGAAATTAAACTAAAAATTAGTTTAAAGATTACAAAGATAGTAAGTTACAGCTATTTTTAAACATTAAGACAGCAAGCCTGCATTTTAGAAATTTATATAAACTTAAAGTATAAAAATTAGCACGTATTTTGTTGAATATGCCAAAATATGAGCCTAAGGAAATAGAAGAGAAATGGAGGAGGATATACAATGAAAAAAAGCTTTATGAAGCAGATATTGACGAGAATAAGGAAAAATTCTTCATAACCGTTCCGGTAATGTACCCGGATGGAAGACTGCACACAGGCCATATGTACACTTGGGTGAGGGCCGATATATTCGCTAGATTCCAGAAAATGAGAGGAAAGAATGTTCTTTTCCCGCAGGGATTTCATATGACAGGCGGTCCTATGGCAGGCATGTCATTGAGGCTGAAAAATAAGGATCAAAAGGCAATAGACTTAATGAAAAGGCAAGGTGCAACAGATGCAGATATAGAAAGATTTGCAAGCAGCCCGCTTGAATTAGGGTTGTTTTTCGGCAAAACTTATAAAAGCGACTTCAATTTAATCGGCGCTTCAATCGATTGGAGGAGAAATTTTATACTTTCGTATACAAAACAATACTCGAAATTCGTTGAGTGGCAATTCAGAACACTTAAAAAACTCGGATATATAAAACAAGGAAGCCACCCTGTAATCTGGTGCCCGAATGAGGATACTGCTCTAGGTGACCATGACAGAGCAGAAGGAGAAGGGGAAAGCCCAGTGGAATTTACAATAATAAAGTTTAAACTTGGTGATATAGTCCTGCCTGCCGCAACTCTTAGACCTGAGACAATATACGGCGTAAGCAATATCTGGATAAATCAGGATGGAGATTACAAAAAAATACACCTGTCAAACAATGAAGAATGGATAGTTTCAAAGGAGTTTACGGAAAAGCTGGGATACCAGAGCAAAAATGCAATTAGAATAGAGGATTTTGATATAAAGAGTATTTTAGGAAGAAGCGCAGCTAACCCAATTAATGGAGAAAGCATTCCAGTACTAAATGGAAAATTTGTAAAAACCGATATAAACACAGGGATAGTGATGAGCGTACCTATGCATGCTCCGCTGGATTATTATTACTATAATCAGATAAATAAGGATATGAAACTAAATAATCCGATAAAGATAGTAGAAGTAGATAAAGATCAAAACATTATTGAAAATGCTATTAACAAGTTCGGAAAGGATGAAAAGGGACTGCAGGAAGCTACAAAATATGTATACAAAACAGAGTTTAATTACGGTAGATTAAACGATAAAAACGGCGAATTAAGTGGAAAGCCAGTCAAAGAAGCGAAAGAAAGTGCTATAGAATTAATAAAGAAAAAGAACGCATATGACAGATTCTATGAACCCTCTAAAGAAGTAATATGCAGATGTGGTGCAAAGGGTGTCGTAAAGCTGGTTGAAAACCAATGGTTCATAAGATATTCTGATAAAGAATTAAAGGAGAAAGCTCTTGATTGGATAGGAAAAATGAACATAATGCCTGAAGAAGCAAGGGCCCAGCTTACAAATGCAGTTTATAATCTAGAGGATAAAGCTGCTACAAGAAAAGGCGGCCTTGGAACTCCTCTTCCATGGGATAATAACTGGCTAATAGAGCCTTTAAGTGATTCAACAATATATATGGCGTATTATACTTTTTCCCATATAATAAAGGATATAAAGGAGGAAGAGATAACAGATGAAATTTTCGATTATATCCTACTTGGAAAGGAAAACGGGAAGAAATTCGATGAAAAAATAGAGAAAATGAAAAAGGAATTCGAGTATTGGTATCCTCTAGACTTGAGAGTTACAGCAAAGGAGCTAATAACAAATCATATAGCTTTCTTTATAATGAACCATATAGCAATATTCAGCAAGGATAAACTTCCAAGAGGGATAAGCATAAACGGCTGGTTGACAGTAAACAAGCAGAAGATGAGCAAGTCAAAGGGCAACACTATGACTATAGACTATGTTGTAAATGAATACGGTGCTGATTCTGCCAGGCTCATAGCATCCGCATCAAACGGTATGGATGATGCAGATTGGGATTTAGACAACATAAACGGCTTTAAACAGAAAATAGTGTTCATATTGGATCTTACAGAGATAATTGAAAGCTTTCAGGGAGAAAGAAAGCTTATAGACGAATTCCTTCTTTCCAAAATAAACCGCCTTATAAAGAATACGGAAAAAGAATATGAGAACATGAAATATAAAAATGCGGTGAATTACTCGTTTTTCGAGTTTACAGAGGATATAAAGCAGTATATAAACTACGGCGGAAACAACAAAGAAACGATAAAATACGCGCTTATTATCTTCTCAAAGCTAAACCACCCTATATTCCCATTCGTAACTGAGGAAATTAATAGTGTAATAAATGGGGGAGAATTGCTGGAAAGACAGAAAAGCTGGCCAGAGACTAAAAAAGAGTATGATAATGAGATAGTAGAAAACGAATTTGATACTGCAAATAAAACAATCGATGACATAAACAGTCTGATAAAAATAACAAAAAGTAATCCAAAAGAGATTATAATAGGTATAGCAACTGAGGAAAAGTTTGATATATACAATAAAATAAGAGAAAAGGCGAGTATAGACAGAAATCCTTCCGAATTAAGGAAAGGCCTGCCCGTAAACGACTTTGTAAACAGACTGCTTAAAAACCCGAAAAGACTGCCGGATAAAAAACTTGACAGAGATAAAGAAATAAGAGTATTTGAGGAGATAAAGACAATAATCGAAAAGAATTTGGGATCTAAGATAAAAATAGAGGAAAGCAAAGAAGACAAGGCCATGCCAGGTAAACCGATGCTTATCATAAAATGAAAAACAAATATATGATTGCAATAAGTTTACTTACTTTGGGAGTAAGCCTTATACTTATATTTGTTTTCCACATCTTCGTGTTTATACTGTTTTTATTCTTGCCCTTCTTTGGATTGTTTAGTAATTTACATGGAAAAAGGAAAAATAAAAAAAGGTTTTGATATAATAGGGGATATTGCTATAGTCAAGTTTGAAGGCAGGTTGAAGAAAGAGGAAAAAATAAGAGAGTTGAATGAGCTGCTTTCCAAAAACAAAAGCGTGAAGAGAGTTTTCGAAAAAGTAGGGATGATAAGCGGAGAGGAAAGACTCCCGAAACTAAGGCAACTTATCGGCAAGGGGAGTTTAACATTATATAAGGAGAACAAAGCGTTATTTTATGTAGACGTAAAAAAAGTCTATTTCTCCCCGAGAATGTCAAATGAAAGACTTAGGGTAACAAATCTAGTAGGAAGAGAAGAGAGTGTACTTGATATGTTCTGTGGAGTTGGGCCATTCGCTGTACCAATTGCAAAAAAATGCAAGCATGTAACGGCAATGGATATAAATGAAACGGCCATAAAACTTCTCGAAAAGAACATAAAACTTAACAAAACAGACAACATAAACTATTACCGCGGTGATTCAAAAAAAATAGTGAAAAAGTTAGGTGGAGGATTTGACAGAATAATAATGAATTTTCCGCTTTATGCTTATAAATTTCTTGATTCCGCGCTTTATGCAGCAAATAAAAAATGTACTATACACCTTTATTCATTTATAAAAACAGACGCTGAAAGCGGAAGAGAAGAGATAATAAAAAGAATAAATAAAAGCTTAAACCAGGGATTTAAAGTGATAAACATAAAGCCTGTAAATGCGGGAGAAGTTGCACCATATCTTGAGAGAGTCTGTTTTGATATAAAGATAAAAAAAGATTGATTGAATAATGATTCAAACAAAGAGAAAAATGATTTTAATTCATGATTAATACTAGTTAATTTGGACTCCTTCTACAAAGCTTGAAAAATATAGTTTATCAGTATTATCGAATAAATTGTAATTTTTAATCTAATTGAGAGCAGGAGTATAAAATCAATTTGAGTAGTATAGATCCCATCTTGGGGCGTAAAAGTCTATTTTTGGTGATTGAACTTTAAATGCATAGCAGCTGTAGGCCATTATGTTCCTAGTGTACTTCAATAAACTCCAGTTTTGTTTCCGTATCTTGTTTAAAACTATATCCGCGGAGGATAAAGACTCAAAAAAATGATAAAGCTGCTCTCTTTTAAGTACCTGAGGGGCCTTATCAGCAAGCCATATCTCAAAGTTCTTGGCTTCCATGTCTGATGAAAAATAGATATCTATATTTTCTACTTTGCCAGAGAATACGGCATTCAGCTTTTCAAATATTGAATCCTCTGAATTGCGGAATGCCTCGCTGTATTCAGTCCCTGCTATCGCAATTGTGTTTAAATCTGTTATTATGCTTGATATATTCCCATTTGAATTCCTTACTATGCTGTCAATAATTGAATCGTCTATAGCTAATTTATTATATATTGCAAGCTTTGTGGCAAAAACCTTTAATACTCTGCTATTTATTTTGTAGAACTTTACTATATCATAGCCTGAAAGGTACCTTTTGTATTTGCTACGAAATATATCACCGCTTTCCGATTCAAATATTATAATGGAATCACCAATAGGAGAATTCAGAGAAGCAGCTATTGATGGATCTACAGAAAGTAGCTTTTCCATATCCTCTATATATATCACTTTTCTATTTGACTGAAAAAGAGATTTCGAGACTGCTGATTTTTTTATGCTATCTCGGATAAGAGAGCCCACGCTCTGTGTATCATCGTAAAGCTCATAGAGATTTATGATTTCAAATGATGCGCCAATCTGATTGGCAATTGCCTCAGCTAAAAAATTCTTGCCAGTTCCTGCAGGCCCGTTAAATATTATCCTAGATTTGCCGGATTTTACGAGAGATAGAACTTTTGAGGATATACTATTTGAGTAATTCTCAGCAAACATTCTAATTTCCGGTTTAAAAAGAGACAGCATACACTACTTTAAGCTTGATAGAAAAGCTAAAAAAGCCTGAAACTGTATAAAGGGCGTTGCTCCCTCAACTATCCTATAATCCGTTTCAGCCAGCTTTTCAAATACATAATTCTTGACTTTATCGTTTACTATATCGGTTGTTGAGATTATATTGAATATGGATATAAGGAGCTCTTTCATGTTTATTCCACTTTCAAGTATTGTTGAGAATATCTCCCTTGATTTTTTGAAGTCACCAGATAATGCAGCCTTAAGACCATCTATAGTTTTAGAGACGTCCATAAGCCCGCTGCTCTGCAAAATGGCCTTTGCATCTATCTTATTTGATACATTGGCAAGTGACTGTATCAAATTCACAAGCGTTCTTAAATCTCCTCTTGAAACATATTCTAATGCATCCTTGGCTTCAGTATCAACTTCAAGTTTCTCGCTTTTGGCTATTCTGTCTATAAATTTGTTTACATCAGCCTTTGAAAGTGGCTGGAACCTCAATATTGCGCACCTTGACTGCAAAGGCTCTATTATATTGCTTTGGTAGTTAACACTGAAAAGAAATCTGCATGTTGCGCTGTACTCCTCCATCATCCTTCTTAATGCCTGCTGCGCCTCCTGCGTCAAAGAGTCGGCTTCATCGAAAAGTATAATCTTAAACGGAGAGTCTATTGGTTTTGTCCTTGCAAATTCCTTTACTTTGCCTTGTATAACACTAAGCTTTCTATCGTCTGATGCGTTTAATTCTATGAAATTCTGGTTCCAAGTATTTCCAAAGACTTCCTTCGCGAGAACAACGGCACAGGTTGTTTTGCCTACACCAGGTGGACCAGAAAGTATCATGTGCTGTATCTCCTTTTTATCAGCCATTGCTTTTAATTTTTCAATAATCTCTTTTTGTCCTATTATCTCATCAAAAGACTGCGGCCTGTATTTTTCAATCCAGAGAGCCATATCAAATCTCTGCGAAGAGCTCTGCAGAAGGATAAACAACTACGCCTGTGGGCTTTATATCAAGAGGTATAAATTTAGTCAAGTGGTCTGTAAGCCTCATTTTTACTATTCTTAAAGCTCTTATAAAAGAACCCTGCTTCTCTACCATATACACGGCAATAACTCCATCTGACGCGAATTCCTCAACACCGAAGGAAGAAAGCTTGTTTTCCCCGTAAGGCATCTCCCCTATGAATATTGAAGTACAGTTCCTTGCCTTTATTATGGTCGAAAGCTCTATTATCGCCTTTCTTATCGACATCACATCAGAAAAGAACATCTGTAGGTATGTAACGGAGTCTATTACTAATCTCTGCGCTCCCATAGCGTCAAGCTCGGATGAAACAACTTCCTTTAATGAATCGTAATCCACCAGAGGTATTGTAACTATCTTTATTAACCCATTCTCAATGTACTCCTTTAACTTTGGATCGAAAAGCTGAAATTGCTCAATTATATCATCAGCGCTTTCTTCCAACGTAAAATAAAGGCATTTTTCCCCTTTTTTTGCGCCATCTACTAGGAATTGCATAGAAAAAGTTGTCTTGCCGGCCCCAGGTGTTCCCGTCAGGAGAATTACACTGTTCTTAGGGAATCCACCATTAAGTGCCTCATCTAAACCAGGTATGCCTGTCGTTTCTCTTTCCACTTTGATATCTGAGTTTTTTTCCATTTTCATGCTTCAAGTATCGTGTCTCCCATAAGCTGGTATCTTATCCTTATAAGAGAGCTTTGGCTTAATATCTTAGCCCATGTGTCTATTAAGTCTTTACTTACATTTAAAGTTTGTGCGGCCTGAGGTAGTGTCACTGCACGTTTTTCCTTAACTAATTTCAGTAAAAGATTTATTGGATTATTGATGATTTCATCACCCTCTTCTGCGGCCTGATCCGCTTCAAGATTAGGATTAACCGTTTCAAACATTTTTTTCTGTAAATCCGACTGCGGACTGAACTGCTTCTCAAATGAAATCTCTTCAAATGGTGAAACTTCTGGAGATTCTACTTTCTCCTGAATTTTCTGAACCTTAGATGGCATTTGTTCCTGTATGGTATTTAATTTAGCCTCTTTTTCATCCATGGAGACCTTTTTTTCTTGTTGTTTGGATGAAGTAGATAAAACTTGCATTTTATTACTTAATGAGCCTTCTGAAGAAAGCTTAGCTTTAGAAGCCTGACTAGCTATGTTATTTAGCCTCTGCTCTTTTACGGTTATATCTTCTTTTGAGATGTTTTCCTTCTTCAAAGGTGACACTTTACTTATAGCAGAATTCTCTTTTTCTTCATTGTTAATTTTTATTTTAGGCAATCCATTGAAAAACAATTTTTTCATATCTGAAATCTTATTATCCTTCGTTTTATCTTTTGATGAGTTCTTATCCTCTTTACTAAGCATAGAAAGACTAGCCTGTGATAAATTAGAAGCATTTAATGAGTTATCGGCTTTTTTCTCCTCTTCAGACACCTTATTACCTCCAAAAAGCTTATTATTCCTAAATAGTTTGCTTTTTAAGGAGTTATCCTCCTTCTTGCTGAGCATAGCAAGGTTTATTTGAGGTATCTCCGGCAATTCTACACCCAAGGTAGAAGCTGCTTTGAATAAAGAGCTGTTAATAAGCGAAACATCGGAATATAACTTGTAGGAAGTGTCAAGTATCTCCTGTGCTGCCTGTTTTAATTTGTTATCATATTCCATATAATATTAAATATAGCTCTGCTTAAATAATTGTTTTAACAGCAGAGACTATTTTTAAACCAGCAAAAAATCAGTATTCCTTTGAATAGTTAAGCGAGGTTATTTTGCTCTCCAGATCACTTATATAAGAAAGCTTGCATACCGGAGCTGTATTATTTATTGTACTGCATATCTGCGCTGTAAGTATATTGGCTGCGCCTAATTCAGTTTGACCCAAAGAACCGCCGGTTGGATTTTCAATGGAATTTAGTATATCTGCATGTGTGCTATAGGCAGGATTCAAGCCACTTTGTGTTAAGTAAGTGCCTGCATTTATGACTGCCCCATCAAAAACATATTGATTGTTTATATCAAAGAAAGGCACTCCTCCTACAAAGAAATTAGTGATATTGAAACCATCTGCGGCAGTCACTGAACCGCTGCTAGTTGATTTAACCCCATTCATTCCTTTTACATAAACATTATTGAATATAGTGGGGCTTATCTGATCTATCCCAGTGGTATTTACAAGAAATGAACCGCCGTATTCATCAAAAGGCTCAAAGTTTATGTATTTTGATGTGTAATATGCGCCTGTCTGAAATGGCTCCGGATTGCCATCGCCGTAAGGTGCCGGTCCATGGCTTGTCTCTATTGCAGGCTGTGTAGTAGCTTGAGTAAATAAAGTCTGCGAGAAATTGAACATTAAAGTTGGAACATTTGCATCATTGGTAGCAGATCTGTCATAAAATAATTTTGTAAAGTTACCGAATCTTGATAAGGCTATTACTATAGCCCACCTCATACCCGCACAGTAGGGACAGCCCTGCGCTCCAATGTAAACAAAGGTAGGTTTTCCGTTGCTGCTTATCGAGTAATTTGAGTAATTCGAAGGTATTGTTATAGGAATAATATCATAATTCTCATTGCTACTGCTGTTTCCGTAAACCAGTACATAATAACCTGGAGAAGGTC